>DATCXA010000659.1:0-5349 GCA_036566085.1 Propionibacteriaceae bacterium | reverse complement strand
ATCGCCAGCAGTGCCCCGGCCGCAAATGCCTCGATCAGTGCCCCGGTACGTGCACCGGCCGGACCCAGCACGGCATAGCCTGCGGCGGCCGAGATTGCGGAAACAGCGATAACTGCGAGCCACATGAGAACGACCCGGCGGCGGCTCCAGCCAGCACGTTTCAAGCCGCTGGAGGACGACATGCCCTCTGGGAGGTTGGAGAGCGCGATGCCAACCAGGAGTGCCAGACTGACACCGCCCTGGAGAACGGTGAGACCCAGTACGAATGACTCCGGAATGCCGTCCAACACCGATCCCAGGACAATCGCCAAGGGCGAAGCATCCGACTGGGCTCCAGTGGGATCTTTGCGCGTCGCGCCGCCATATCGATCAAGCAGCCAGTTGCCAGCTGTAAAGACCAACGCGCCCAGCAGAACCATGGCCGCAACCCCGGCGACGGCTTGGTTCTCCAGAGCGTCGTCGACAAGCTCGAAGGAAACCGATCCGATCAGCAGACCGGTACCGATCGCCATGACGATCGCAATGACCTGCCGGCTCGGGTTAAGGAAATAGGCGATCAAGGCGCCGATCAGCAATGCGGCCGCGCCGATCGCTCCCCAGAAGAACGCCTCAACCACGCGCTCGCGCCCCCGGGCTTGGCTATCGAGCAGTCAGTCCTCGGTGTCAGACTCCTCGGCGGCAGGCTGTTCGGCGCCTGCGGCCTTGGCATCTTTTTCGATCGCCGCGGTGTCGGCCTTGATCTCCCTGGTTTCCACCTTCTCGGCTTTCGACATTGACTGCTTGATGTCGTCTTCCATCTCTTGAACGCCGACAACGACGAGGCCAGCCTCGCCCTCATCAAGGTATTCGCCAAGCTCCTTGAGGTCGTTGCGACTCATCCCTGCCGCCGCGTGTCCGCTGACTGCGCCGAGCACCGCCCCACCTGCGGTCGTGGCCGCGAGCAGCCCGCCGCCGATTGCGGCGAACGGGAATAGCGCAAGCACCAGCCCGGTCGCCAGCCCAACACCGCCGCCGAGCACTCCGCCAACTCGGGTAGGTGTCTCGTGTTTCTTGGTGATTCGCACTTTGCCGTCGGCTCGCTTTTCAATCACTGCTGCGTCGTACGCGTCGAGCATGTCCGCCTTTGTATGCAGGTCCTTGACGAGCTGATAATCCGCCTCCGCATCCTCGACGCCGGGGTATACACCGACGTACACCACAAACGTGTCGACCGCCATCTCCGTCTCCCTTTTGTTTTTGCAGCTGCTCGCGCATCGCGCTTGGAATCCGCCGCCGTCGTCCTCGGTCGCAGAGGAAAGTACGCCTCTGCTCCCTCCTCCTCGGTGCGGCGGCGCGCGATTCCCGACGCTCGCAGCTGGATGTGTTGCGCTCAGCTTCTGACAAGTCGGTGGTCGGTGCATCACCCTGCGGGGGTGAGCCGTGGAAACGGTGCTCGGGGGAATGATCAGGACATGGCTGATCGAGATGACGAGATGGTCTTACGGGTTGCAAGAATGGAGGCCTTTAGCGACGGGGTGTTTGCCATTGCCATCACTTTGTTGGTACTGGAGATCACGATCCCGCCAGGTTTCGAAGGACATCTGCTTAGAGGTGTGCTGAGTCAGTGGCCTTCCTACCTCGCCTACATCGTCAGCTTCGCCACGATCGGAGCTATCTGGCTAGGCCACAACACGATCACCCATTACATGCACAGTGCCAACACCACATTTCTTCGGCTGAATCTTGCACTGCTGCTGCTGGTGTCATTCCTGCCGTTTCCCACCAAATTGCTCGCCGAGAACCTGGGATCGCGCGAAGACGAGAAGGTGGCGGCCACCATTTACGGCGTTGCCTTGCTTGGGGCGATGGTCCTGCTGTCGTTGCTGTGGGTGCAGGCGGTGCGCGCGAACCTCGTACATCCCGATACAGACGATGAGGAGATCAAACTACTGACCGCTCGGCTCCGGCCCAGCCTGGCCCTCTACATCGTGTTGATCATTGTTGGCTGGTTCACACCCCTGGTTGCCGTGATCGGCTATCTCGTCGTCGCCTTCGTGCTGATCTTTCCGATCAAGCTACGGCGGCGACAAAAGCCGGAGCCCGCCATCACCTGATTCACCCTGCTCGGGTGATGCTGGACGGTCTGCTACCGCGCGAGCCTGATCAGGTCACCGTTGTCGCTGCCGCCGAAAGTGGGGAATACATGCCTGACTCCAAGCCGAACATCTTGGTGATCTGGGGAGACGACATCGGGATCACGAATCTGAGCTGCTACAGCGATGGATTGATGGGCTACCGTACGCCGAACATCGACCGGATTGCCGATGAGGGCATGCGGTTCACCGACTCGTACGGGGAGCAGAGCTGCACTGCCGGGCGGTCGTCCTTCATCACAGGACAGAGTGTGTACCGCACCGGCATGAGCAAAGTCGGGGTACCTGGGGCGGACATTGGGCTCCAAGCCGAGGACCCGACAATCGCTGAGCTGTTGAAGCCGCTGGGTTACGCGACGGGGCAGTTCGGCAAAAACCACCTAGGCGACCTGAATAAATACCTACCGACGGCGCACGGCTTTGATGAGTTCTTTGGCAACCTCTACCACCTTAACGCGGAGGAGGAGCCCGAAAGCCCCGACTATCCCAGCCAGGAGGAATTCCCCCGGCTGTACGCGTTGGCACACCCACGCGGCGTGTTGCATTGCTGGGCGACCGATGAGGATAGCGGCGAATCCGATCCGCACTATGGTCCGCTGGGGAAGCAGCGGATTGAGGACACCGGACCACTCAATCAAAAGCGGATGGAGACCGTCGACGACGAGACGACCGAAGCGTGCATAGATTTCATTCGACGCCAGCACGACGCTGGGACGCCGTTCTTCGTGTGGATGAATATGACCCACATGCACGTCTTCACCCACACCAAGCCGGAGAGTCTGGGGCAGGCGGGCCGCTGGCAGTCGCCTTACCACGACACGATGATCGACCATGACAAGAACGTGGGTCAGCTGCTCGACCTGCTCGACGAGCTGGGCATCACCGAGGACACCATCGTCGTCTACTCCACCGACAACGGCCCGCATCAAAACACCTGGCCGGACGCGGGCACCACGCCGTTCCGTAGCGAGAAGAACACCAACTGGGAGGGCGCCTTCCGGGTGCCGGAGGTGGTGCGTTGGCCGGGCAAGATCCCGGCAGGCGTTGTCTCGAACGAGATCATCCAACATCACGACTGGTTGCCGACGTTCCTCGCCGCTGCTGGGGAGCCTGACATCGTCGAGAAACTTGAGGCAGGTCACAACGTCGGCAATAGGAGCTTCCGAGTGCATATTGACGGCTACAACCTGCTGCCGTACCTCACCGGTGAGGAGGACACGAGCCCACGTAAGGGGATGATCTACTTCTCCGACGATGGCGACTGTCTCGCTATTCGGGCCGGCAATTGGAAAGTCGTCTTTATGGAACAGCGCGCTCCCGGCACACTGCGGATCTGGGCCGAGCCGTTTACGCCGCTGCGGGTACCCAAACTGTTCAACCTGCGTACCGATCCCTTCGAACGGGCGGACATTACCTCCAACACCTACTACGACTGGATGATCCGGCGGGCTTACCTCATCTTCTATGCCCAAGCCATTACGACGCGCTTCCTCGAGTCGTTCAAGGAGTTCCCGCCGCGGCAGAAGCCGGCGACCTTCAGCATCGACCAAGCAGTCGAGAAGCTGAACCAGCTCGTTGCCGCAGACTGACGTGGAAGCCCAGCTTGCGAGTTGGAACGATGGCGCGACGAAGTCCGCCATCACCGACTTTGTCGCGCGGGTGACCGAGGAGGGCGGACCCGATTACGTCGAACCCGCCGCACGAGTCGCCGTCTTCGACAATGACGGCACGTTGTGGACGGAGAGGCCGCTGGTTATTCAGCTGGACTTCACTATCCGGCGCTTTCGGGAGCTGGCCGAGCAGGATCCAGCGTTGCGAACGCAGCAGCCCTACCAGGCGGCGTACGAGGGTGATCTGCAGTGGCTCGCCGGTGCCGTGGTCAAGCATTACCACGGTGACGACAGCGATATGAACCTGTTGATGGTCGCGGTACCCAAGGCATTCGAAGCGGTGACGGTCGAGGATTACGACCAGCGCGTCAAGGAGTTCTTTGTCGACGCCGACAATCCCGGGCTGAAGCGACCGTACCGGGAATGCGGCTATCAGCCAATGGTTGAGCTGCTTCGCTATCTCGAAGCCAACGGTTTTGCCACCTATATAGCCTCTGGCGGCGATCGGGATTTCATGCGCCCGGTTGCCGAGGACATGTACGGCATCCCACCGGAGCGGATTATTGGCAGCGCGCTCGGGATCAGCTATTCCGCAGAAGGTGGACAGTCAGCACTGCTCTACAAGGGTGCGATGGACTTCTTTGATGACGGTCCAGAGAAACCGATACGAATCTGGAGCCGGATTGGGCGGCGGCCAATTCTGGCGTTCGGCAATTCGAATGGCGATGTGCCCATGCTGGCGTACTCGGGGGCGGAGTCCTTGCCTGCGCTGCGGCTTTTGTTGCTCCACGATGACTCTGACCGGGAATTTGATTACACGGCCGGGGCGGAGCAGGCGCTGGACATCGCCGCACAGCAGAATTGGACCGTGGTGAGCATGAAGCACGATTGGAATACCGTCTTCACCGACGCGACATGAGCGACGACCTGAGGTGGATTCCGGCTCAGACGTATGGGATGGGCTCTGACCGTCACTACCGGGAAGAGGGACCGGTCCACCAGGTCAGGGTCGACGGCTTCTGGATTCAGACCCACCAGGTAACCAACGCTCAATTCGAGGCATTCGTCGAGGCCACTGGCTATGTCACCGTCGCTGAGCGGCCGCTGGATCCCACCGACTTTCCGGGCGCGCCGGCTGAGAACCTGCAACCTGGGTCGATGGTCTTCACCCGCACCGCGGGGCCGGTCAATCTTCGGCATATCAATCTGTGGTGGACCTGGACTCCCGGTGCGTGCTGGCGCCACCCCGAAGGTCGCGGCTCGTCGATCAGTGGCCGCGAAGATCATCCGGTGGTGCACGTCGCCTACGAGGACGCCGAAGCGTACGCCAACTGGGCCGGTCGGAGTCTGCCAACCGAAGCCGAGTGGGAGGCAGCGGCCCGCGGCGGACTTGATCAAACGATCTTCACCTGGGGCGATGAACCCGAGCCGACAGGTGACCGGCTCGCCAACTTCTGGCATGGCGGCTTCCCTTGGCGACCTGATGCTGGTTACGGTAAGACCACGCCGGTCCAATCGTTCCCAGCCAACGCTTACGGCTTGTACGACATGGCCGGAAACGTCTGGGACTGGACTATCGACTGGTATTCCGATCATCACCCGGCCGA
>DATCXA010000618.1:0-5803 GCA_036566085.1 Propionibacteriaceae bacterium | reverse complement strand
AACGCTGCTTTGCGACCCCGGCAGCCGCACCGGACTAGCGTCCTCGAACCAGCCGATGGATACCCAGCGGCGTTGCGGACAAAGCCGTTGGTGGCCGCGCAGGAGGGGCCCACGCAGGAGCGCTACCACACCGGCGCCATTCGGGTGGTCCAGGACAAGGTCCGCATGATCGGCGACGGACGGCACGGCGTCCGCGACTGCCGCACCAAGCTCGACGCCCCGCAGGAGGCTGAGATCGTTCTCGGCATCCCCCACCGCGATCGTGTTGTGGATCGACAGACCCAGCGCCTCCAGAGCAGCAAGGAGTCCAGCGGCCTTGGTCACCCCCGCAGGCAGGATCATCGCCGACCCCCGGTTGTGGACGACCTGGCAGTCGAGTCCGAGGTCAGTGATCACCTGGGAGGCGACCACCCCGTCCCTGCTGTCGATAGCCAGGAGTACCTCCCCCCGGGTTGCCGCCACCCCACGGTCTGCAAGAACCTTGTCTACCTCGATGTCAACCGGCTCATACAGCAGCCGCGAAATCTTCGAGGTCGACAGCACTGCACCGTTCTCGGTTACCACGGCGTCGAAGTGCGCCATCAGGCCTGGGAACACTCTGTCGAGGTCACGGCGTACTCGTCCGGTCATCAAGAGCACTGCTCGGTCGGACCGCGTCTCGTCGATGGTAGCGAGGATCTCCTCGGAGACCCTGTCGCCCACCGCCAGCGTTCCGTCGAGATCCAGGGCAACCGCTCGAAAGAACCACATGGCCCTACCTCCCAAAAACCGACCGGATCCCGGAACGAGCGACGATGTGCTCAGCTTCGAGTGATCGGGACTTCGTCGCCAGTCTCCTGGGCGGCGGGGGTTTGCCGTTACGTCTGCCAACGTCGACGCTATCGCAGAGACCAGACCCGAGTCCTTCGGTCCCCATACTGATATGGGGCAGCGGCGCGCACCTCAAGATCGTCCGGAAGATGTTCGACACTCTTCCTGAGGCATTAGGGCGACGGGCGTCGCTCGCTGGGCGATCGAGCTCAATGGACGATGTCGCTGCCTGGAGAAGGACAGGACGGCGGCGAGCATGGCGATCATGCCGATTACCGCCAGCACGATCAGATCCTGCAACCGAGAGGTGGAGTCCAAGACTTCCGTGGCCTGGAATAGTTGAACAGAGACAGGCGACGCAGCCGTACAGCTGATCGAGCATCAGGGCCGCGACATTGACAAGAAACTCAAACCACGAACCCGACACAGAGGCCAACAGCCCGGCTGCGAGACTGCTGTTGGCGCTGATCAGTACGGCGACCAGGGAGACAGCGGCGAAGCCGTCCAGGAGCTGAAGATCACCACCCCGGAGGAGGCCGCCTACCGAAAGAGTGTCTACGCCGCTAATCGTCTGCCGTGCCAGCAGGACGGCTAGGAGTGCGGCCAGGTGTGCCACGGTGACGCGCAATGATCAGCCAGCCCCGGGGGCGCAGTAAGTCGACCGACCAGCCGAAGAGTGCCTGCATCGCCCGTGGAGGATTTCGAAGAAACGGGATGTTGAAGTCGCTTCGCTGGGAGAAAGCTCGAGGATGCCGTCAATACCAAGTAGAAGAAGGCGAAGGTGCCGACTCACAGTACGACCCCGTCCAGACGGCATGCCGCAGCACGTGGATCAGAACGGTCCCGTTCACCGCGAATCCGTCCAGTAGACCTCGAAGAGGACATCCAGCAGACTTCCCGGGTCCCGGACGAAATCGAATACGGGCAGGGCGCGAGAGAGCGCCGATCAGCTCACTCATATCGCCCCTGTGGTCGAAGCGCAAAGTGTCGCCAACACACGCGACCTTGAATGCACCAGGCAAAGTTGACGACAGCATCCGGCGCCTGGCGGCGGCAGCATGGCGCTCCTCCATCATCCAAGCGACGTTCACTGCGTCAGTCATGTCCGCCATTTGATTTGGCACATCCAGCGGCTTTCCTTCGTGCTGTCGGCGCCAATGTAAATTACACAGTCTCTGGGCCGCGGCAGTCCGCTTCGCCACCGAAACGGCGGCCATAACAACCCGCTGAGATAGCCTCCCAAGCGAGGAGCAAATGCCCTCATCACACTCAGGTGTTGCATCGACTCATAGAATCCGCCCACCATCATCGGGCATTTCAGCGGACGGGTCTTACGTGCATCCTGTCTTTGGCATCGCACTACGATGCGGTCGACGTCGATAGCGAGCGCTTGCAGGCCGGTCGCTGGATGGCGAGATCGTGTTTGATCTGTTGATACCGGTGCGTATTCCAGCGCGAGTTCGTTCACCCGCCCCCCATGCGATGTATGCCCGTAGTCACGACCGGTCGACCGATGAGGGGTTCCCGGGTTCTTGCATTCACGAGTTCTCCAGGGAACGGTTACCAGGAGCGCTGAAAGGTCCGTTGTGTTACCAAGACGGTTGTTGGCGCGCGCGGCCGTGACCACCACGGTGTGATCGAGGACACCCGCTGTCGGACGGACTACCCAGGGACAATCGGTATCAATGACGCTTGCAGGCTGCTGGCTCCCTGCGAGACTGCATCCATGGCCAGACACCCGACGGTTAGCGATTCCATCGCCGGACGTTTGGCGGTGCGGGACGGGTAGTTGCGGATGCGGTTCCAGCACAGTGAGGAGATTTGGCGCGACTTCCCGCTCCTGGCCGCCGGTGCCGTCGTCATTCAGGGGGAGACCTGGGATCGCGACGTGACCCGGCAGTCGCAGCGGTTCCTCGACCGCGCGGACGCCCGGCTGCAGGGACTGAGTGAGTCGGAGCTGCCGGAGATTCAGGCCTGGCGGCGCGCCTTTGCGCAGATGGGACTGAAGCCGACGCAGTACCGGTGCGCGGCGGAGGCGCTGTTACGTCGATACCGCAAGGACAAGGCACTGCCCCAGATCCATCCGCTGGTCAACCTCTGCAACGCCGTTTCGATGGCGTACGCAATTCCCGTTGCCGTGTTTGACCTTGACCGGGTCGAGGGGAACCTCGAAGTGCGCTATGCGAACGGCGCCGAGGTGTACCTTACCTTCTCCGGCGAGATCGAGCATCCGGCGCCTGGCGAAGTGGTCTTCGCCGACGCCGCTAGCCAGGCGCACGCGAGGCGGTGGACGAATCGGCAGAGCGCTCTGTCTGCAGTCCGACCTGACACGGCCCGCGCGCTGATCATCGGCGAGGCCTTACACGACGACGGAGCGGCTGATGTCGCAGGGTTGCTCGATGAGCTGCAGAACGTACTCAGCGTTGTTCGGGCTGAACCAGACAGGGTCGCCCGACTGTCAAGCGACCAGCCCGCAATCACAATCTCCTAAGAACACATCCTTCAACTCCTCCGCACGCTCCGGTAGGCGTTCCTCGTCTGATACTGGCGCAGTCTTTCCCCTGCCGGTGTCTCAGCCGGTATTGATGTGCGATCAGTTGGCGGCGAGTGCCTGGACGGGGTCCGGAGTTGGTAGGCCGGTGGTGAGCCATTCTTGGTCTCTGACCTCCAGGGTGGCCGTGCCATGCGCCAGGGCCTCACCGGACGGGAGCAGCAGCAGGCAGTTGGCGCGAAGGGATTGGGCGATGCCTTCGCCGAGCTCGACGAACGATTCATCCGGCGCCCAAGCTTGGAGCTGCCACCGTCCGCACAAGCCGGCCACGGAGATGTTGACGCCTCCAGTCGGTCGCGGAGCGTACCGGACAAGGCCGGTAATCGGGGAGGCGACCATATGCGTAGCCGAGCGGTCCTGCAGCCAGCCGTAACCAAGAGGTGGAAGGGCGACTTGCCATCCCCATACCTGGGAACGGAGGACGCTGGCTTCCACGGCAAGTTCCGGCCGGTCGAAGTCATTCGCTGACAGCCACAACCAGCGGTGGGGGAGCTGCCTGCCCCAGTAGTGACAAAGCATCGACGACCGGTCCAGCAGTGCCTCAGTTCGCCCATTAATCGTCACGTGGCCGGTTGCTTTCGCTCGCGGCCAACTGGTCAGTGACAGATCGAATGTGCCGAGTTGCCGCCAGGGCGCGGGTGGGGCCGAAACCATCGTGCCAGCGACGTCGAAGTTCAGGTTCCACGAGATCGGGCCACACGAGCCGCGGCTGGTGTGGAGTGTGAGATCACAGTCGACCACTCGGCCTGGATCCCACTCTTTCGTTCCCGGCGATTCCCGCCGCATCCGATGAACAGAAGGCTTTCCCTCGTGCCAGCTGGCCACCCGAAGCTCGACCACTCCTTCATTACGACGGTGGATAACGTCGACCAGAAGAGCTCCCGATGGCCATGATGTACGGAAGAACCAGTACTCGACTGGCGCTCCCACCCAGGCACGCTCATGCCGATGAGACCTCAGAAACAGCCGCATGCCACTGCTCCCAAGATGGGAAGATTTACGGCTATCGTGACGTGCACGTCCAGCTGCACCACCGTGCCCACCAGCTCAGTTTCCTCGACCGAGCATGACCATGACAGGCGGCCATCGCCGCGCAGACCGGGTAATTCCCGGTTGCTGCACGTCCGGCCGTGATCGACGTGGATGTCATCATCTCGGACACAAGCTGCTGCAGACCGTGGCTGGGCGGCGGGATGTTGTTGCTTGATTATTACGCATGCGAGCCCCCAGGAGGTTGATCACCTACAATGACCCGGCCAGCTGCACAGGTCAAGCGCGGCGCAAAGTAAGCGTGGGAGGCGTAGCACTGCTTCCGCCCCGCGGCGGGGCCGCAGGAGTGTCTTCGTGCGGGCACACGTCCGGGAGCTGACGTCGGGAGCAGCGGAGGATCTGAACGCCCGGCCGTCGGCGGATTCGACGCGGTCTGCGCTTCCCGGCGATCAGGCTTAGAAGTTGTCTCCGGTGCGCCAGGCCATCTCCTGCAGCGTCAGAGTGTTGCCATCAGGGTCGGCCAGCCATGCGTACTTGACTCCTCCGCCGACATCCTCCACGGCGCCGACCTCAACGCCGCGGCCGGCCAGCTCAGCGCGGGCTTGCTCGATGTCGGCCACCACCAGGTGCAAGCCCTTGATCGTGCCCGGTGCCATCTCGTCGTAGGCCGGCAATCCAGTGCCCATGCCGATCGAGCAGGCCGAGCCTGCTGGCGTCAGCTGCACGACCCGGACGCCCGCCGCCGGCTGCACGTCGACGTCTTCAACAAAACCGAGCCGTTCGACGTAGAACGTTTTCGCGCGGTCGACATCGGTAACTGGAATAGGCACCAGCTCAAGCTTCATTTCCATCGGGTCTCCTTTGGTTCGAGGTGGTTAGGCCCCGCATTCTGGGTGTTTCGTTAGACGCTGCAACAAGGCGCGACTAACCGCTGCAGGTTTGGATCTGCGCCCGCCTCCAGCGCCCCGGCTCACGCCCCGCTGCGAAGCAGTGTGGCAGCTGTCGGTTCATGCCGCCCCGCAGGGATCCCTTGTACTTAGTTCAACGGAGGCTCGATTCGAAGGTAGATGAACACCCGTTCCGGTCAACCGTTCTACCTTTGAGGGGCCAAGTGTCCGCTAGCGGGTCGGCTTGGATCAGCACCAAGGCGTCGTTTGAGAACAATGGCGAATCTCACATGAAAAGCCACGCCTTAGCCGGAGCTGTCCGGTTCTCGGCATCGTAGCTACCGGGCCATAGGCACCTGCTTGTCAGTCATGGGTCCGCTTCCCACAGGCCTCTTACCGCAGCCGGCTGCTACCGTCTCGATGCTGTGCGAGCTGCAACGGTGTATTGCGGCAGGTATTGGAGATCCTCAGCCGTCAGTGGTCCAAAGTGGTCTTTCATGGCCCTGGCCTCACCAGGGACAGGAGAGGGAACGGCGATGCCACTGACTAACGATTATGAGAGAGC
>DATCXA010000381.1:0-3619 GCA_036566085.1 Propionibacteriaceae bacterium | reverse complement strand
TGGGCGGCGACGACTTCGACCGCCGGATCGTCGACTACCTCGCTGATGAGTTCAAGAAGTCCAACGGCATCGACCTGCGAAGCGACCCGCAAGCTCTGCAACGCCTCTTTGAAGCCGCGGAGAAGGCCAAGGTCGAGCTGTCGGCAGTAACCCAGACCGCGGTCAACCTGCCGTTCGTCACGGCTGACGCATCCGGACCGAAGCACCTGAACGTCAATCTCATGCGGTCGACGTTCGACCAGCTCACTGCGGACCTCGTTGAGCGGTGCAGGGAGCCGGTGAAGCAGGCCATGGAGGACGCAAAGGTCACGACTGACGACATCGACGAGGTCATCCTCGTGGGCGGGTCGACCAGGATCCCAGCCGTACAGAACCTGGTACGCCGCATGTCGGGTGGCCGGGACCCGAACATGACCGTTAACCCGGACGAGGTGGTGGCGATCGGCGCCGCTGTCCAGGCAGCGATCATCAAAGGCGAGGTGAAGGACGTTCTCTTGCTGGACGTCACGCCACTGTCGTTGGGGCTGGAAACCCTCGGCGGCGTGATGACCAAGGTCATCGAGCGCAACACCACCATCCCGGCTCGACGTACGGAGATCTTCAGCACGGCCGAGGACAACCAGTCCGCTGTTGATGTCGTGGTTCTTCAGGGCGAGAGGGAGCGTGCGAGTGACAACCGAGTGCTAGGCCGATTCCGCCTCGAGAACATTCGGCCGGCGCCGCGCGGTGTCCCCCAGATCGAGGTCACCTTCGACATCGACGCCAACGGCATTCTGCACGTCTCGGCGCGCGACAAGGACACGGGTGCCGAGCAGCAGATCACGATCAGCGAGACGTCGAACCTGAACCAGTCAGAGATCGAACGGATGGTTGCGGACGCCGAGGCCCACCGCAGCGAGGATGCTGCGCTGCGCGCGCAGGTGGATGCGCGCAACGAGCTGGACACCGTGGCCTATCAGGTGCGGCGGACGTTGGAAGACAACGCAGGAGCGATTCCGGAGCACGAGCGCGCCCGTGCGGAGCTGTTGCTCAACGACGCGCGCACTGCGCTGGAGGAACAGGCGGACATTGATCGGCTGCGCGCCCTCACGGGAGAGATGCATCAGCTCCTGCAATCCCTGGCTGCTTCGGCACGAGCGGGCGCCACGGCTGGGGCGGCCGCGGGTCCGACGGAAAGTTCGCCGCGGGAGTCGGGCGGCGACGACTCCGACGACGTGATCGACGCCGAGTTCACCGCGCGCTGATCCGCCATGTCCGAGCCCCAGACCCCCGAGCGCAATGGTGTTGAGCCGGAGCAGCAGTCGCAAAGGCGCAACCATGCTGAGCCCGAGCCGCAAAGCTCCGAGCCCAACCGCACCGTGTCCGAGCCCGATGTGCTGGAGAAGGCCCAAGCACGGATAGCCCAGCTGGAAGACGGCTGGCGGCGTACCGCAGCCGAGTTGGACAACTTCCGCAAGCGATGCGCGAAGGACCTGGTCCGGGCACGAGAGCAGGAACGTGTCAGAACAACCGCTGCGTGGCTGCCGGTGGTCGACAACCTGGAGCGGGCCTTGGAGCATGCCTCATCCGATCCCGACCAGATCATCGAGGGCGTACGCGCGGTGTACCAGCAGGCACTCTCGGTGCTTGCTGACCTGGGCTTTCCGCGGCGCGATGACACCGGCAAGGTCTTCGACCCGGCCCTCCACGAGGCCGTCGGGACCATTGCGAACAAGGAGTTCGTCCCGGGCACGGTGGCCCATGTAGTACGTCCCGGGTACGGGCCCGACGACGAGATCCTTCGTCCTGCGGCCGTGGTGGTGGCCACTAGGAGCGATTGATGGCTCGGGACTTCTACGAGGTCCTCGGTGTCGGAAGAAATGCCGACCAGTCCGAGATCCAGCGGACCTACCGCAAACTGGCTCGGCAGCATCACCCTGACGTCAACAAGGACCCCTCTGCTGAGGCTCGATTCAAGGAGATCTCCGAGGCGTACGACGTGCTCTCCGATCCTGAGCAGCGCAAGCGGTACGACGCGTTCGGGGAGGATTTCCGCCGCGTACCCCCCGACGTTAGCCCTGAGGAGTGGCGACGGGCGCAGGCGTATGCAAGCGCCGGTGCGGGCGCTGGTGCGGGCGGCCCCTGGCCGCGAGGAAACCCCGGGTCGGGCGGCGTACGGTTCACCGACGTCGAAGGGGACATCGATCTTGAGGACCTTCTCGGCGGAATATTTGGTGACCGTGGCCGCACAGCACGAGGTCCGATGCCTGGTTCGGATCAGGAGTTCGAGGCCGAGATCACCGTCGAGGAGGCCTACCACGGAACCCAACGCAGTCTCACCATCACCGGCCCTGATGGGCAGCGCACGCTCGATGTGAACATTCCGGCCGGAGTGGTCGACGGGCAGCGCATCCGGCTGCGCGGGCAGGGTGGCCGGGGCACCGGCGGCGCTGAGCCTGGCGACCTGTATTTGATCATCCGGATCGCACCGCACCCGCGCTACCGGGTTTCCGGTCGGGATCTCTTCGCGACGCTGCCGCTTTCACCGTGGGAGGCTGCGCTGGGCGCAACCGTCCCGGTCGATACTCCTGGAGGCCCCGCAACCGTCAACGTGCCACCCGGCACGTCGAGCGGCCGCCGGCTGCGCCTGAAGGGGCATGGTTTGCCGAACCGCCGAGGCGAACCAGGGGACTTCTACGCCGAGGCCCAGATCCGGGTGCCATCGTCTCTGACACGCGAAGAAAGACGGCTCTTCGAGGAGCTTCGAGAGCGATCCACCTTCGATCCGAGGCGGCAGTGATGACCATTGAGCGGAGATATGCGCTTGCTCGCCCGTTCCGGTTGAGCCTTGACAGCTATGCACGTCTCACTGGCGTACATCCTGATCTTGTGCGGCGCCTCACCACACTTGGGCTGCTCGAGATCACTCGGGATGCTCAAGGTGGCCTCTGGTTCGAGCCGTCGCAGATTTCCGCGATGGCAAGAATTCAACGACTGCACAGGGAACTGAACCTTAACTACGCCTCGCTCGGCTTGATCATCGACCTGCTCGATCGGATCGCGCAGCTCGAGCGGTTGCAACGGCGCCACGCTGCCAGAGGAGGAGATCGATGGATCTGAACCGCTTGACCCAGAAGTCGCAGGAGGCATTGCACGACGCGCAGACCAAGGCGCTCCGTTTCGGCCACACCGAGGTTGACGGAGAGCACCTGCTCCTGGCATTGCTGGACCAAAGCGAGGGCCTGGTCGGGCCCTTGCTTGCCCGCGCAGGGGCGGATCCGGACCGGCTGCGTGAGGATCTGGAGGCCGAGCTGGGCCGCCGGCCCCGCGTTTCCGGTCCGGGTGCGGCGCCCGGACAGGTGTTTGTCACCCAGCGCCTCTCCCGCTTGATCGAGAACGCCTCCCGGGAGGCCAATCGGCTCAAGGACGAATACGTCTCGGTGGAGCATTTGGTCATTGCCCTGCTCGATGAGGGATCATCATCGGCGGCCGGCCGGTTGCTGCAGCAGCATGGCCTGACACGCAACGGCTTCTTGTCCGCGTTGACCGAAGTCAGGGGACATCAGCGGGTCACGTCGGCGACGCCGGAGGGTACATACGAGGCGCTCGGAAAGTACGGCCGGGACCTGGTTGCCGAGGC
>DATCXA010000583.1:0-7559 GCA_036566085.1 Propionibacteriaceae bacterium | reverse complement strand
GCGAGCTCCGGACACTTTCGCGATAGCGGCGGCCTGTACGCCAGAGAGATGCATTCCAGGAGGATTATCCGAACCGTCGTCGAGAAAAGCCGACTCGATCAGCAACAGGTCGGCCCCCTCGGCAAGCCGAACCAGCGCATCTGATGGCCCGGTATCGCCGGAGTACACAAGCACACCTCCGCCAGGCGCCTCCTCCTCCACTCGGATGGCGTACGCCTCCACCGGATGCTCGACTCGCACCGTACGGACAGTGAACGGGCCGATCCGCTGACTGGACTGCCAGACATGCCATTGAAAGCGCTCAGCAATGGATTCACCCGACTCGCTGCCCTGGCCGTCGGGGCCCAATACCTCGTATGCACGGGCAAGTCGGGAGGCAGCGTTGGCCGGCGCGTAAACAGGGCGTCGCGGCCACGGCGCGCTTGGCGAGTAGCAGGCCGCAACGTGATAACCACATAGATCTAGGCAGTGATCGGCGTGCAGGTGGCTCAGCCCGAAGGCATCGATCTCGCGGGGATCCAGGTAGCGGTAGAGCGCGCCCATGGCGCCAGGACCGCAGTCGAGAAGCAGCGAGAAGGTCCGATTGCCAAATGGCGCCTGCACTAGGTAACTCGATGCGGGCGAGTCCGGCCCTGACAGAGAGCCGCTGCAGCCGACGACGGTCAATTTCATCATCGTGATCACACGAACTGCTCGACGTCGACGACCAAGCCACCCATCAGACGATGCCCGACACCCTCGAAGGCCTCCGGGCTGCCCGTAGTCAAGAACCGGTAACTCGTCATTCGCGGCTCATCATGGGTAAGTCCCCGCCGGGTCAGGACAGCGTACACATCCTTGGCGCACTCATCTGCGCTGGACACCAGGCTGACGGTGTCACCGAGGACATAAGAGATGACGCCGGTGAGCAGCGGATAGTGCGTGCAGCCCAAGATCAAAGTGTCGATATCGGCTTGCTGTAGGGGTTTCAGGTACTCCTCGGCGCAGGCCAGCAGCTCTGGGCCGCCGGTAATGCCTGCCTCCACGAAGGACACGAAGCGTGGGCAGGCTGCAGTGTGCAGCTCGATCTGCGGGGCTGCGGCGAAGGCATCGTCATATGCCTGGGATGTGGCTGTCGCTTCGGTGCAGATCACTCCGACACGACCGGATCTCGTCGCAGCGACCGCCCGCCGGGCCGCCGGCAAGATCACCTCGACCACCGGCACGGCGTAGCGCTCTCGGGCGTCGCGCAGTACAGCTGCGCTGCCGGAGTTGCATGCGATGACCAAGATCTTGACTCCCTGGTCGACCAGATGATCGAGGCATTCGAGCGCATACTCCCGGACCGTCGCAATCGGCTGCTCGCCGTATGGGGAGCGCGCCGTGTCGCCCAGATAGATGATGTCCTCGTGAGGCAGCTGATCGATGACCGCGCGAGCGACTGTAAGCCCTCCGAACCCCGAGTCAAAAATGCCAATCGGAGCATCCGTATCAGCTACCACGAGCGCTCAGCCTACAAGCACTCATGCCCAGACTTGGGTGTCTAGGAAGTCCTCGCTGGTATCGAGGTCGCCGGTATAGGCACCCGTTGACAGGTATTTCCAGCCGCCATCGGCAATGATCAACACGATGTCCGCGGACTCCCCCGCCGCCTCGGCCTTTACGGCATGTGCCAGGGCCGCGTGCACGATCGCCCCCGAGGAGAGCCCGGCAAAGATGCCTTCGCGTTCCAGCAGCTCCCGGACGCGGCGGACCGCATCACGCGAGCCCACCGAGAACCTCGATGTGACGTAGGAGGCGTCGTAAAGCTCAGGAACAAAGCCTTCTTCAAGATTGCGCAAGCCGTACACCAGTTCCCCGTAGCGAGGCTCCGCGGCGATGATCTTGACATCTGGTTTCTTCTCGGCAAAGAAGCGGCCCACGCCCATCAGGGTTCCCGTCGTACCCAGCCCGGCTACCACATGCGTCACTTCAGGAAGATCTTCGAGAATTTCAGGTGCTGTGCTCAGATAGTGCGCCTCGGTGTTGGCGGGATTGCCGTACTGATACAGCATCACCCAGTCGGGATGCTCGGCCGCGAGCTCTTTGGCGACCCGGATTGCCTCGTTCGACCCTCCCGTGGCCGGTGAAGAGACGATCTCTGCACCCCAGATGGCCAGGATCTGTTTGCGTTCGGCCGAGGTATTCTCCGGCATCACACAGATCAGTCGGTATCCGCTTAATTTGGCTGCCATAGCAAGAGCTATGCCGGTATTGCCGCTGGTGGGTTCGAGGATCGTCGCTCCGGGCCGCAACGTGCCGTCTGCCTCGGCGGCCTTGATCATTTGCAACGCCGCGCGGTCCTTGATCGAACCAGTGGGGTTGTAATCCTCGAGCTTCGCCCAGAGCCGCACGGACTGGCTTGGCGACAGCCGCGGTAGGCCCACCAGCGGAGTATGGCCCACGGACTCGGCGAGCGAGGCGTACCGGACCATAATGAAGCCGATCAGCCGCCGGCGACAGCAGGTAGCACTACAACGACGTCACCATCAACGGTGGGGGCTTTGAGCCCGCCAGTGAAGCGGACATCTTCGTCGTTGACGTAGACGTTCACGAATCGGCGCAGGGCTTCAGCCTCGACAATCCGATCTTTCAAACCAGGGTTGCTCACATCGATGTCGTCGAGTACCTCTTGCAGCGTCGCTCCATTACCGTGGACCGCCTTCTCTCCGCGGGTGTACGTACGGAGGATCGTAGGAATCCTCACCTCTACTGACATCGAGTTTCTCCTGTATGCCTGGCTACTCCACCCAACGACTGGCCCTGGAGGCCTATTCCGTGATGTGAATCTCCTCCTCAGTGACCACACCGTCGACGATACGGAAAGACCGTACGCTGACCCGGCCCCCTGAGGCGCCGGACTCGGCGGTAGACACGATCACGTAATGGGCCTGCGGTTCGCTGGCGAGGGCGATGTCGGTACGCGATGGGTATGCTTCGGTCGCGGTGTGGGAATGGTAGACGACAACGATCTCTTCAGCCGTCGTACTCATCTGCTTGTACAAGGCGAACTGCTCTTCAGGCTCAAAGCGGAAGAAGGTCGGGGACCGCTCGGCGTTGATCATCCGTACCAGACGGGTGGGAACATCCGAGCCCTCCGGCCCAACGATCACCCCGCACGCCTCATCCGGATGATCTTCCCGAGCGTGGGCGATCATGGCGTCCACGTGCTCGGGGGCGATCTTCAGCACGGCGGTCAGACTAGGGGCGATGACTCCGGATCAGGCGGCAGATCCGGAGTATGAGACCGCAATACGTTTCCCGGCTTACTCCTTCACCCTCGTAGCAATTTCCGACCAGTGACTGCTTTCGCATCGGCAGCTGGTTGCTTTGATGTCCAGAAGTCCGCATTGGTCGGAAAATTTGTAAACGTGTGGATGGTGCAGCCGCGGTTAGAAGGGCGCGATGACGCCTAGGCGTTCGAGAAGGAATAAGAAGGCCTCTGCGAAAGGATGATCCTGCGATGCCTCACGGATCTCAGCCCAATCGAGCTGCTCGCGTATCGCGCGTGCCACAAGCAGGGGTTGCTCAAAATCACAGTAGTGCTCGCTGAATGACTGAAGCTTTGCGATCATGATCGGAGTCGGCGGCAGTACCGGAATCCGAATGCCCAGAACCTCATACTCGTTAGACGTGTTGAGCAGTTCCTTCGTGACCGGAATGCCCGCGAGCCTATGTAGCACATCGACCAGCGCGGGCTCCTCCCTCGCTTCCGCTGAGTCGTCGTCAAGATAGGCCTTGAAGAGCCAGTCTTCTGGTGGCCGCTCGATCCGTAGTGGAGCAGCCGCCATGCTGTTTGCGGCCATCTCGACATCGGTCTCAGCCACCACAAGATCGACATCGTGACTCGGCTCCGGCCCGCCATGGACCCAAAGCGCGTAGCCGCCTCCCAGAGCAAACGGGATGCCGTCGGCCTTGAGCGCTGACACCGAGACCTTGAGTGCAGTCCGCAGCGGCGACTCATCCGATATCGTCGGTGATTGCTCAGCGATGGTGAGTACCTTCTTCCCATGCGGTTGGCGACATTCAACATCTTGCACGGCCGCTCGATTCACGACGGGGTGGTCGATCTTGATCGGCTTGCTGATGCTATCCGCACCTTGAACGCCGACATCTTGGCGCTTCAGGAAGTGGATCGCGATCAGCCGCGGTCGCATCTCGCCGATCTGACTGCAGTTGCTGCCGAGGCCATGGGTGCAGTCACGCACCGCTTCGCCGCCGCGCTAGCCGGCACACCTGGCGCTACCTGGATTGCAGCCTCCGAGAATGACCTGCCAGGTGTCGCGTCGTACGGCATCGCCTTGCTCTCCCGCTATCCCGCGGACTCCTGGCAGATCCTCCGGCTCCCGCGAATCCCTACCAGGGTGCCGCTCTACCTCCGCACGCCGCGCAAAATGATCATCGTCAAGGAAGAGCCGCGGGCGGCGGTAATCGGGCGGCTGCACACTCCCGCCGGACCGCTCGTCGTTGCTAACACGCATTTGTCATACGTCCCGGGCTGGGGACGGCTTCAGTTGCGGCGGATCCGACGGGATCTTGCTCCGCTGCCCGAGCCGGTGATCTTGATGGGCGACTTGAATATGCCGGATCGCCGCCCGGAGGAAATCACGGGTTATCGATCTTTGGCGCGGCACCTCACCTTTCCCATCGAGGAACCTGATCGCCAGCTGGACCACATCTTGCTCCGCGGCCGCCTGGGCCACGTGACCGCCACTAGCGCCCCCGCGCTGCCGCTGTCGGACCACCGGGCATTGATCGTGGATTTGTCGGTACCAAGGGATAGGCGGCAGCGTGATTGACACTGACAACTACCTCCGCTGGGACCGCGTGGACTCGGTCGTCCAGACACCGACGGGTATCTTGGCCGAGCTGCACGGCGAACAGCTGAGGATCGATGTGGTACGGCCGGACGTGCTGCGAATCAAGATCAGCCGGGGTGGCGTGTTCGACGATTCACCCACCTTCGCTGTTTGTGTCGACCCACTCGTCGAGCCTCCCGGATTTCGTATCGAGCACGGCGAGGCTGTGGTGCAGCTCAGGACGGAGGCATGTGCTGCGTCGCTGTGGCTGGATCCATTTCGCATCGACGTGCACCGCGGCGATGGCTCGCCGGTGATCGAAACCGCGCACGATGCCAACGGGCAGTATTGGCCGTACGCAACCCTGAACGACTCGTTCACGATCCGGCGTCGTTGCCGGCAAGAGGACGCGATCTTCGGGCTCGGTGAGAAATCCGGGCGCCACAACCGCAAAGGCCGCGACTTCACTATGTGGAACACCGACGTGCTGAACCCGCACGACGCGCTGGAATTCACCGCCGACAAGGCGCCGGATGATCCGCGCGGCGATTTTCGCAGCGTCGAGTTCGATCCCTACTACGTCACGATCCCGTTCTTCTATCACCAGTCCTATCCAAACGGCGCCATGGCGGCATCCTTTGTAGACAACGGATATCGCGGCGCCTACGAGTTCTCCCAAGCGGAGGAATACCGGATCATCTTCCACGGCGGCCAGTACACCGAGTACGTCTTCGCAGGCCCGGACATGCCTGCGATCTTGGAGGCCTACACCTGGCTGACCGGGCGAATGGGACTACCACCGATCTGGTCTCTCGGCTATCACCAGTGCCGCTGGTTTGAGTACACACAAGCTGCTGTCGAGGCCGTCGCACAGCAGCACCGCGAGAACGACATTCCTTGCGATGGCATGTGGCTCGACATCGAGTACATGGACGGGTATCGCGTCTTCACTTGGGATTCGGACCGGTTTCCGAACCCGCGTGAAATGTTGAAACGACTGGCAGACCAGGGCTTTCGGGTGATCACGATCATCGACCCCGGCGTCAAGTTCGATGCTGGCTATTGGGTGTTCGATCAGGCCGTCGAGCGTGATGTGCTCTGCCGCACGGAAGGTGGAGATATCTACATCGGTCAGGTCTGGCCGGGCAATACTGCGTTTCCCGACTTTGTCACCGAAGAAGCTCGCACCTGGTGGGGTGATCTCAACGCGGCCCACGTGCTCTTCGGCTTGGCGGGCATCTGGAACGACATGAACGAGCCTTCTACCGGGAATATCCCCGCCACGAGAATGCGATTCGACCGCGGCAAATCTTCGCATGAGCGCTACCACAACCAGTACGGGCTGCTGATGGCGATGGGAACCACTAAAGGACTGCTCGATGCGACGCCCGGCCGGCGCCCATTCGTACTGTCCCGGGCCGGCTTTGCCGGCATTCAGCGCTACGCCGCCAACTGGATGGGCGACAACCAGTCTCGTTGGGATCACCTATGGCTAAGCATCGCGATGGGCGCTGGATTCGGAGTTTCAGGACAAGCTTTCGTCGGAGCCGACATCGGCGGCTTTGCCGGAAACTCCAACGCCGAGCTCTTCCTACGCTGGATGCAATACGGCACCCTGACTCCGTTCTGTCGCAACCACTCCGAGATCGGCAATGTTGATCAATACGCATGGGCGTTCGGTGAGGTCATTCAAGATCACGTGCGAATCGCGATCAAGCTCCGTTACCGCTTGCTGCCCTACCTGTATGCCTGCTTCTTGGAGGCCTCCGAGACCGGAGCACCGGTACAGCGACCGCTGGTCTTTGATC
The DNA here is from genome assembly GCA_036566085.1 of Propionibacteriaceae bacterium. Taxonomy (GTDB): domain Bacteria; phylum Actinomycetota; class Actinomycetes; order Propionibacteriales; family Propionibacteriaceae; genus Microlunatus. The sequence goes on along the minus strand of DATCXA010000583.1, from coordinate 934 downwards.
ATCAATACGACGCCACGGTTCGCGACATCGATGATCAGTACCTGCTGGGAAGTGACCTACTGATCGCTCCAGTGGTCGGACCTGGTGTCACTGCCCGTCAGGTTTATCTTCCGGCGGGCGACTGGCACGACTGGCACTCCGGCGAGCTGGTTGGCGCCCAGCGATTCCTGACGGTTACCACTCCGCTGGACCGGATTCCGATCTATGCCCGCGGTGGGGCGGTCATTCCTATGTGGCCGGAGGCACCGGAGTCCACCCACGACTATCACCCGGCAGTCATGGAATTGCATTTGTTCGTGCCGGCATCTGACGGTGTGTATGACTCGATGGTGCAGGAGGACGATGGGCTGACACTTGCCGCGTCGCGCGGTGCTCGATATCGAACGACCTTTGCCGTCGAACGAGCCGCCGGCCAGCTGACGGTCAAGGCGGAGGTCAGCGGTGACGGCTATCCGGAATTTAGCCGAGATCGCTTCGTACTGGTGCTCCATGGTGCGGCACCTGATACGGGACAACTCGACGACGACATGATCAACGGGACAAACGGGCGCTTCGAGATACCCAATCGCGGCACCAGCTTCACCTTTGGTTGCACAGTGACGGAATGAGCTTGATCGTCAAGGTTGCCGAGCCGACCGACTACGCCGATGCCGGCCGAGTGACGGCTGAGGCATATCGTGCCGATGACCTGCTGCGTCGTACGGATGGCCTGATCGACGTGGACTACGAGGCTCGGCTGACAGATGCGGCCCGGCGAGCTCAGGAGGCTGAGCTGCTTGTGGCAGTCGATGACGGCCACGTCCTAGGAAGCGTCACCTGGTGTCCACCAACATCACTATGGCGCGAGCTGGCCACCCACCCCGACCAAGCGGAGTTTCGAATGCTGTCGGTTGCGGCAGCTGGGCGCCGCCGCGGCGTCGGCCGGGCCCTCGTC
>DATCXA010000552.1:0-7304 GCA_036566085.1 Propionibacteriaceae bacterium | reverse complement strand
TCACAGTGCCGCTGCGCGAGCCATCAGACGACGGGTCGCCCCAAACTATTTCGTCGTTCACTTTCAGTTGCGGTCCAGTGAACCGAGCCGCCGACTCTGGCGCCGGCAACGTTCGTGAGGTCTGCGTAGTCGAGCCCGCGGCCGATACGTGGTAACTGATCGAGTCGCTGGCAACGCAGACCTCTTCCAGATACCGCTGGTCAGTCATCATGGCGTAGACCTCAGCGGGCGGCGCAGCAAAGTCTAAGTGGCTAGAAATGTCCATGGGGCTTGCGATCCCTCCTGTGCGGGCGACTGTGCAGACTGCGGGCTAATGTCGAAGGTAGCCGCACAACACGTTTTCGTGAGGGTCCTTCGACAGGTTCGGGGCACATCGGGGTGCGACGGCGTTGATCGGATGGTAGATGTGACAACTTTCGAGGTGGAGCTCGAGCAAGAAAAGACCGAGAAGATCGCTCAGGTAGCCGCTCGCGGAGCGAGCATTGCCGCAGAGTTCGGTCATGATCCGGACGCTGTACAGGTATTCCTCGGTCATTACTTCCGGCACGTCGACGCCGTAGACGTCGATGAGCGCAGCGTCGCAAACCTGCTGGGCCTAGTCGAAAGCCACTACCGAGCGGCGATGCAGCGGCCGCCATCCCGCGCGGTGATCAGCATTCGTACCCCCAATCAGGCCGAGGACGGGTGGACCGCGGGTGGCGCGACCGTGGTCCAGATTGTTACCGATGATCGGCCTTTCCTCGTCGACTCGGTGACGATGGAGGTGTTGCGTCAGGGCTGGAGCATCCGGGAGGTATTCCATCCCCAGTTCCAGGTACGGCGTGACCTTGATGGGAACTTGCGGGGCATCGCACGGGCCAGCGAGGCTGAGGACGATCCAACAGTCATACCTGAATCCTGGATGCATCTAGAGATCCTGCCGCCCGCCCACCCGGACGGTCGTGCGTCGCTGATAGCTGATCTAGAACACGGGCTGCTAGAGGTCCTGCGACTGGTGGAGGAGGCAGTCCAGGACTGGCAGAAGATGATCACCAGGTCCGAAGAAACCATTGACATGTTGAAGGACCCAGCAGTGGTCAACGGCCATGCCGAGCAGGCTGGCCTGTCGTGTGAGCTCCTCGGCTGGCTCAATGCCAACCACTTCACCTTTCTCGGCTACCGCGAGTACGACGTGCTCAATGATGACTCCGGCGTCCAGTTCAAGGTTCGTCCCGCGACCGGCCTCGGCATCTTGCGGCCCGACCAAGACCCTCCGGGTACCTTCCATGCGGCACCGCTGGCGGGAGTCGAACCCGAATTGATGATCATCACCAAGGACAACCAGAAGTCTCGGGTTCACCGTCCGGCCTATCTGGACTACATCGGCTTCCGGATCTTCGATAGCACCGGACGGGTTATAGCTGAGCGACGGTTTCTCGGATTGTTCTCATCTTCGGCGTACTCAGAAAGTGTCGCCCGGGTACCGGTTCTTCGGCAGAAGGCCGCTGCTGTCATCGAGCTCTCCGGTTATAGCGAACACAGCCATGGCGGCAAAGCGATCATGGATGTCCTGGAGACCTATCCGCGCGACGAGTTATTCCAGACGCCAGTGCCCGAGTTAGCGGCGATCGTGGAGAAGGTCGCTCATCTCAAGGAACGTCGCCAGGTCCGGATGTTCGTACGGCGTGACCCGTACGGGCGATTCCTCTCCTGCCTCATCTACCTGCCGCGAGACCGCTACACCACCTCGGTACGTAGGCGGATGGAGGACATCCTGCTGCGTGCCCTAGGCGGAGCGTCGATCGAGTACACCGCACGAGTCACCGAGTCCGTGCTGGCAAGGCTCCACTTCGTGATCCGGATGCCAGTCGGGGAGGCTATGCATGATGCCGACGTGCGCTCGCTGGAGCGGGAACTGACGCTCGCTACCCGCTCTTGGGATGACGAGTTCTCCGACCTGATCGTCGATATGGACGACGCGGACCGATTGGCAGCATCGGTTGGTGCGCTGCCCGAGGGCTACAAGGAGGACTACACCCCCAGCCAGGCGGTCAAGGACCTGAGCGCTCTGATCGCGCTCAGAAGCCAGCATGACATGTCGATGGCGATGTATGTCCCGGACCGGACCGACGATGAAGCAGAGTTACGGCTGAAGATCTTCCGGCCCGAGGCATCCCTCTCACTGTCGAAGATCTTGCCTCACTTATCGGTGCTGGGCGTCGATGTGATCGACGAGCGGCCCTACGAGCTGGCCATGGGCAATGATCAACGGTCGTTCATTTACGACTTCGGGATCCAGGTGCCGGGTGGCGCCGATGCCGTCCGTAATCGCTGGACACTCGACGCCAGGCAGCGTTTTATAGAGGCCTTTTCTGCCTCCTACGACGGCGAAAGTGAGTCTGATGGATACAACGCGCTGGTCATGGGGGCAGATCTGGACTGGCGTGACGTCAGTGTGCTGCGGTCCATCGGCCGCTATCTGCGCCAGGTCGGCGTGACCTATAGCCAGTCCTATTTCGCCCAAGCGCTGAGCCAGAACGTCGACGTCGCGCGGCAGCTCCTCCAGCTCTTTCGGACCCGGTTCGATCCCCAGACCGGCCTGGACATCAAGGCCCGGACGGCTGCGAGCAACGAACTTGTCGACAAGATCAAGAAGGCGCTCAACGATGTTGCTAGTCTTGATCATGATCGGATCTTGCGGTCATTCCTCGCCGTGATCCAGGCGGTCATCCGAACTAACTTCTACGTTGCGAACCGCCGAGCGATCGCTCTGAAGCTGCTGCCGCGCCAGATTCCTGATACGCCAGAGCCGCGCCCCGCGTTCGAGATCTTCGTCTACTCACCCCGAATGGAAAGTGTCCATCTGCGCTATGGGCTGGTGGCACGCGGCGGTCTGCGTTGGTCTGACCGTGCCGAGGATTTCCGCACCGAGATCCTCGGGTTGGTCAAAGCCCAGATGGTTAAGAACACGGTGATCGTTCCGGTCGGGGCTAAGGGCGGGTTCTATTGCAAACGCCTACCCGATCCCCGAGATCGCGAAGGTTGGCTGGCTGAAGGTCTTGGCTGCTACCAACTCTTCATCTGTAGCCTGCTCGATGTCACCGACAACATTGTTGACGATGCCGTTGTGCCTCCGGCTGATGTGGTGCGCTATGACGGTGATGATCCCTACCTGGTCGTCGCAGCTGATAAGGGAACGGCCACCTTCTCCGACGTGGCCAACAAGATTTCGGTGGACTTAGGGTTCTGGCTTGGTGACGCATTCGCGTCGGGCGGCTCGGCGGGTTATGACCACAAGGCCATGGGCATCACCGCTCGAGGGGCCTGGGAGTCGGTACGCCGGCACTTCCGTGAAATGGATCTCAATCCTGACACGTCCGATTTCACCTGCGTTGGCATCGGCGACATGAGTGGTGATGTCTTCGGAAACGGAATGCTGCTGAGCAAGCACATCAAGCTAGTGGCGGCTTTCGATCATCGGCATATCTTTCTCGATCCACAGCCCGATACTGCCCGTAGCTGGGAGGAGCGTGCTCGACTCTTTGCGCAACCGCGGTCCAGCTGGGCGGACTACGACCCGAGCTTGATCTCCGAGGGTGGCGGCGTCTTTCCGCGGACGCTGAAATCGATTGCCATCACCGAACAGATGCGGGACTCGCTGGGCATCGACAAATCGGTCCAGGCATTGACGCCGGCTGAGTTGATCCAGGCCTGCTTGCGGGCACCTGTCGATCTGCTCTGGAACGGCGGCATCGGGACATTTGTCAAAGCGGTGACAGAGACCAATGACGACGTAGGCGATAAATCCAATGACGAATCACGGGTCGACGGTTGTGAGGTACGCGCTAGGTGTATTGCCGAGGGCGGGAACCTGGGCTTGACCCAGCTCGGTCGGATCGAATACGCAGAAAAGGGCGGCCGCATCAACACGGACTTCATTGACAACTCCGCCGGGGTCGACACGTCTGATCATGAAGTCAACATCAAGATCTTGCTGATTGGAGAAGTTGCAGCGGGTCGGCTGTCGCCCCAGGAACGTGATGCCTTGCTGGCATCGATGACAGACGAGGTGGCCGAGCTGGTTCTCGCCGATAATTACGATCAAAACCTCGCTCTGGCAAATGCGGGATTTCAGTCAGCATCGATGGCCGGCGTTCACGAAGACTGGATGGAGCGTTTGGAGGACCGGGGGTTGATCGATCGGGAGATCGAGTTCTTGCCGTTGTCGGAAGCCATGGAGATGCGGCGGGCCAACCACAAGGGGTTGACCTCACCCGAGCTGGCGACGCTGCTCGCGTACACCAAGATCGTTCTCGAGGATGAGATTCTGGCCTCCGATCTGCCCGATGACCCTTACCTGACAGACCGCCTGATCAATTATTTCCCGAGTGCGATGCGGGAGCGCTACGCCGACAGGATGTCCAAACACCGGCTGCACCGGGAGATCGTCGCAACTGTCGTTGTGAACCAGTTTGTGAACCAATCGGGCATTACCTGCTTCCATCGCTTGTCAGCAGAGACAGGTGCCAAGGCGCCGGATGTAATTCGAGCACAGATTGCTGCTCGAGCGATCTTCGGAGCCGCTGATCTGGACAAGGCAATCGCCGAGCTTGATCACAAGATTGGTGCCGACATGCAAACCGCCTTGCGCCTGGAAGTGCGCACCTTGGTGGAGCGGGCTACTCGGTGGTTGATCAATAACCGGCGTCATCCGGTTGATATTGGCGCCGCGGTCCAGGACTTTTCCGAGGGAGTCCGCACGGTGCAGCAGGCTTTGCCGAAGATCTTGACCGGGCGGGACCTGGAGGCGGTGGAGCAGCGGATGAGGAGCTATCAGGCCGCGGGGGTGCCCGATGAACTGGCAACCGCGATCGCCGCTTTGCCTCGGGCGTACCCGGGACTGACAATCCAACAGACAGCCGCACAATCAGGCGTGGATGTCTTGAAGGTGGCCGAATTGCACTTCACCCTCGGCCAGCGGCTCGGACTCGACCGCTTGCTATCGCGCATCGCGGAGCTGCCGCGCGAAGATCGGTGGCAGACGATGGCTCGGGCAGCTCTGCGCGACGACCTGCACACCGTGCACGCCGAGCTCACGGCTCAGGTCCTCAACTGGAACGGAACTGCGACCAAGAGCGCTCGAGACGTCGTCCTTGGCTGGGAGCGGTCGAACGGCGCAGTACCGGAGTCGGTGAAGACCTTGCGCTCCATTACCGGCGGTCGCGCCGACCTCGCCCGAATGTCGGTCGGTCTTCGAGTCGTGCGCAGTCTGTTGTCCAAGCTCTAGCAGCGCTTATGGATGATCGCTCGCGCAATACCGACGCTCGCGATCAAGAGAGCGTGATAGGTCTGAGGTATGCGGATCGACCTGCATACTCACTCATCGGTGTCGGACGGCACGGATACGCCAGCGGAGCTGGTGCGTAAGGCTCGCGCGGTCAGACTGGACGTGGTTGGGCTGACTGACCACGACACCTTCGATGGGCTATCGGAAGCCGCGGCTGAGGGTGAGCAGCTAGGCGTTCAGGTGGTACGCGGGATGGAGCTCTCATGCTCGCGTCAGGGCAGCAGCGTGCATGTCCTGGCGTACGGCGCTGATCCTTCCAGTCCAGGGCTGGCGGCGGAGATGGCTCGAGTCCGTGATGGCCGGCTGGGTCGGCTCGCTGGGGTGCTGGCGAAGCTGACCGCACTTGGCGTGCCGGTCAGCGAAGCGGAGGTCATGGCCCAGGTAGGCGACAGTCCCTCCGTGGGCCGCCCCCATATTGCCGACGCGCTGATCACGGCTGGCCATGTTCAAGATCGACAGGAGGCATTCGACCGCTTCCTGGCTGACGGAGGTCCGGCGCATGTGACGCGCTACACGATCGAGCTGGAACGTGGGATTGATCTGATTCACCAGGCAGGTGGTCTCGCAGTGATTGCCCATCCGTGGGGCCGTGGGCGTGAGCACCTGCTGCCGCCGAGCGTGCTGCAGACCCTTGCCCATGATCACCAGCTGGACGGTATCGAGGTCGATCATCAAGATCATGATGCCGAAACTCGTCGGCAGCTACGTACGCTGGCCGACAGTCTAGGTCTGCTGCCGACTGGATCCAGTGACTACCACGGCACCGGCAAGCTTGATCATGATCTTGGGTGCAATACGACAGATCCCGAGGTTTTTAATGAAATGCAGCGACGACTGGCACTTGGGAACTTGTCCGCCGCTCGGCCGACGCCGCAATCGGACCGATGATCAGAGCACGTCCTCCGAAGGCCACGGTGGTCGCGGTGGCCAACCAGAAGGGCGGCGTTGCCAAGACCACCACTGTCGCATCGTTAGGCGCAGCCTGGGCGCGGCTTGGTCAGCGGGTGCTGATAGTCGATCTTGATCCACAAGCGTGCCTGACCTTTTCGGTCGGCTATGACCCGGAGTCGATCGGCTGCTCAGTGCATCAGGTGTTGGTAGAACAGGTGGCTGCATCCGACGCCGTGATCGAGACGGCGGAGGGATCAGACTTGTTGCCGGCCACGATCGAGTTGGCGGTAGCCGAGCAATTACTGCTTACCCGTACCGGCCGTGAACGCACTTTGAAGCTGGCGCTGGAACCGCTGCTGAGGTCCTATGACTTCATCGTCATCGACTGTCCACCGACTCTGGGCATTCTGACCACAGTCGCGCTTACGGCTTCGGATGGTGTCCTGATTCCGCTGCAGTGCGAGACACTCAGCCATCGCGGTGTCGGCCAGCTCCTGGACACGATCTACGACGTCAAGAAGTTCACCAACCGCAGGCTGTCGGTGATCGGAGTGCTGCCCACGTTGTTCGATGGCCGGACTACTCACGGCCGTACCGTGCTGGAGCGGATCGGTGATGACTATGGCGTGGCAGTCCTGTCACCATCGATTCCCAAATCCATCCGGTTTGCCGAGGCGCCAGCGGTGGGCCGGACCGTACTGAGCACCGCCAGGTCAACGAAGGGCGCCGCCGCCTACTGTGACCTCGCCAGGCAACTGCTGTCGCTTCGCTCAATCGCCTAATCCCTGAGCCGGTTCAGGCGGTTCTTGCATCGACCTCTGAACTTGAAAACTCCACACTGGTCGGAAATTTGGCTCTCGGATCCGGATTTAAGGTCGAAAACTCCGCATTGGTCGGAAATTTGAACAGTGATGGCATTCCTGATCGATCTGGCCAAGCAAATGTCGTGCGGTGGCATTTAGCCGGCCGAAGCCCTGACCGTCGCTCTTTGGTCGGTTGTCGATCGTTGTGCAAGCTGCGCATAAAGCTGATCTAGCTCAACGGCCGGCTCTCCGAGCCCGTCGAGCGCGTCCAGCTGCCGCGCGAT
>DATCXA010000547.1:0-3788 GCA_036566085.1 Propionibacteriaceae bacterium | reverse complement strand
CGAGCCCGCGAATGTGATCTTGGTCCAGCCTGCAGCGCTGCTGATGGCAGTAACGGTCTGCCCGCGGTAGAGCCCGCCAAGGATGCTCGACTGCGTGCTGGGGCCGGAACGGATATTCACTCCAACAGTCGCCGTCATCTGGGTCGTGGCACCGGCTGCCTGCGGCCACATCAGGCTCAAGATCACGCCGAGTGCAACGAGCGCAGCAGCGGCTCGTAGTTTGATCATGGTTCGGCGCATGCTGAGCCTCCGAGGGGGGAAGGTTTTGAGAATTACTTCTGTCACATAAGTCACAAAAAACTCAGAATGCGCATGACTTTAATGGCGTAACATTTGTCACTGCAAGAGCAAAATGTTCGCTCGGAAGAACTTCACGAATGTAATTCGGTTCCGTTGGTTGGTATGAATGCTTCAGCCGATGTCTAGGCTGCGGCTGTGAGCCCGCCCGGTATGCAGATGTCTGCCGAGGAGTTCGAGGAGCACGTGGCCGATGCCCTGGACACCATCCCGGCGGAGTTGGCGACCCTTATCGACAACTGCGTGATCTTGGTGGAGGACTATCCGCCACCTGGCCTGCGCGGCACTCTTGGTCTTTATTCCGGTATTCCGCTAACCGAGCGCGGCCAGTTTTACAGCGGCCTGCCCGATCGCATCCAGATCTTCCGATATCCGATTTTGGCGATCTGTGACACACCGGACCAGGTGATCGAGGAGATCAGAATCACCGTGGTTCACGAGATTGCACATCACTTCGGAATCGATGATCATCGACTCCACGAACTCGGCTACGACTAGCGCCTAGTGCCACCTCGGCCCTCGATGTCGTCCCGGGTACGCTGCCGACCCGTAGATGTTCACTCGGGGCGATGCGTGATGAAGATCGCGTTGGAGGGGTCGCGAGGGGCGTCGTAGACATCCACAGGGCCAAATCCCGCTTCCGAGAGGAGTCTCCGCGCCACTTGCTCGCCCCAGCCGGTGCCGAGTCCGGCGCCGCCCTCGGCGAGTGACACCGTCATACAGTGCAGCAGGCTGATCGCGTACGTCATTGGAGCGAGTGGGTTGTCGAGATTGTCCTCGAGGTTGCTGGAGATGCGCGGCTCGTCCATGAGGAAGGTCCCGCCCGGTTCGAGGATTGACCGGATGCAGCTGAGAACCTCGAGCGGCCGGGCCTGGTCGTGCATGGCGTTGAAGACAAACGCCACGCCGAACGGCTCGTCGGACCTGAGCGTCGCCGCATCGGCGACCTCGAACGAGACGTTTGTCAGCCCCTCCGCTCGGGAGTCGGCAACCGCAATGGCGGCCGCGTCCAGGTCATAACCGATGAATGTCGAACTCGGAAACCGGCGCGCTAAGACAAGAGTCCCATTACCCGCACCGCAGGCCACATCGGCGACTCGGGTGCCTGTCTCGAGCTTCTCCACGAGGCCCAGGGCCAGCGGGAGAATCTCATGTACGAGGATGTCGCGGTACATCGGCTGCCACAAGCTATCCATGACCTCGTGCATCTCTGGCAAGTACGCCTTCCAGGGCACGCCGCCGCCCTGGGTGAAGCGCTCACTGACAGCCTCGCCCTGCCGGATGATCACGGATAGCAGGTACGCCAGCGGAGCCAGGTTGTCGTAGCTGTCGCCGGTCAGTACGGTGGCGTGTTCCGCCGGTAGCCAAAAGCGTCGGTTGCGGGGGTTGTATTCGAAGATGCCCGCGGTCGCCATCGCTGCCAGCCATTCACGGACGTACCGCTCCTGAAGCCCTCCGCGCTCGGCGAGCTCGGCTGATGTCGCCGGGCCAGCGGTGGCCAGTTCGAACAACCGAGTGCGGCGGCCGATGTCGATGAGGCAGGTGATCAGGCCGCCGGTCATGGTCTCCACCAGCTTGAACGCAAACTCTTCGACGGCTGCTACGTCAGCGTCTTTCTGTTGCAGTTGTTCCACGTCTGTCTGTCCGGTGATCGTCATGGGCTGGACGCTACGGAGAGATGCGGCCAAGCGCATGGGGTGTGCGCCCCATGTTTGCGAAGCAGTTCAGAGCAGGCCGTGCCGGGTCGCGAACAGGCTCGCCATTGCCCGGTTGGAGACGCCGATCTTGGCGTAGATGTGCTCAATATGATTGCTGGCTGTCTTGCGTGAGATCACCAGACGCTCCGCAATCTGTTGAGAGGACATACCGCGGGCAAGATGCCGCAGCACCTCAACCTCTCGTGCCGTGAGGCTGGCCGGACCACTCACGGCTGCGTCGCACGCGGTGGCCGGCGGCTCGAAGTACGGCGTCCACGGCGGCACCGTCCAGGCGTCCAGCCTTGACCTCGTCTCGTAGGCGTGCGGCGATGGCGTCGGCATCGAGAGCCTCGCGATAGGGCCGAGGTTCCGACCATGCGTGGTAGCAGTCGGCAACCGCGAGCACCCGCCCTTCCAGGGTGAGTGATTCGGCGATGCTGCCTCGCGGATATCCCGATCCGTCGAGTCGTTCATGATGCTGTGCCGCGACTGGCGCCAGACACGCGAGGGCCGGAACCGAGGCCAGGACGCGATCGGTGTAGTAGGGATGCAGCCGTACGCGTTCCGTCTCGCCAGCGGTTAGCGGACCACGCTTGTCCCAAACGGTGTTGGCGACACCCATCCGACCGAGGTCGTGCACCAGCCCAGCCCGGCGTGCGGTTCGGGTGTCCGCGCCTAGCTCCGCGGACGCGCCAGCCGCGAGTTCAGCGACGCCGCGAGAGTGTCCGAGGGTGTATGGCGACTTCAGATCAACGAAATCGGCGACAGCAGCTAGCACCCGGTCGAGCTCCTCGTCGCTCAACTCTTGACTCACGGAAGGGACCTTGCCCATTACCGCATCCCACGTCGTCAACTGCTCCAGCTGGGTGAAGATCTCGTCGGCCTCGCTCTCGAACAGCACGCCGAGGGCCGGGTCGAATTGGCCGCCGCTGCGAGCTCGCGTCACGTCGACGGCAGCGGAGACTCCACCGGTGTGATAGAAGACCGCGGCGACATCGGCGAGGTGAACCAGGCGAGCCGAAAGCAGCACATCCTCGCCCTTCAAGCCATGGGGCTCGCCCTTTCCGTCCCAGCGCTCAAAGGTCTGGGCGACGCTGTCTCGGATCGCGTCGGAGAGCCCGAGATCCTCGCTCAGCGCTGATGCGGCACGCCAGTGGTTTTCATACATCTGGTCGAGGTCGTGCCTCCCTTCAGCGAGAAATCCGACCCCCGCCTTGAGGCGCTCGGCGAGCGGCCGACCGTCGCCGATGTGCCGCAGCAGAAAGGCCACGCTGCCCACAGCGTCGGCGGCGTCAATGTAGGCGGCGTCGCGCTTGAGCACTTGGTCGTCTCCAAACCACTTCGCCTGCTCGTAGGCATCGATGTGGCAGCCCAACCAGGCGAGGAGTGAGGCGTAGTAGACGACCTCGCGTTCCTGAACCTCCATCCCTAGACGCTCGCCAAGGTGCAACGCGATATACGTCTGACGGAGCACGTGTTCTGTGGGGTGACCCAGTCCGAGGTCAGCGCCGAATGACAGAGCGGCGAGCAGCTCCGTTATGCGTACACCGGAACCTTCCACGTCCTGATTGTGCCAGCGGTCAGGCGACGAAGACGTAGAGCAACCCGGCCACGGCGGTGATCACCACCAGGATGCTGATCAAGGCGTTTGCCTTGCCGTCCCCGAGTGCTTCTTCTCGATGGATGGCCAGGCTATTGAGCCGGAAGCGCCGTATCGCTACATAACCCAGCCCGGCTGTACACAACAGCGCCAGCAGCCCGATGATCACTGCGAACGTCAGCGAGATCGAGGCC
>DATCXA010000518.1:0-4113 GCA_036566085.1 Propionibacteriaceae bacterium | reverse complement strand
GCTGACGTAAGCGCCTGGCGCCGAGATGCTGAACGCCGCCTCGGCTCTCAGCCTGGCGGTGATAGGGACGGACGAAGAGACATACGAGTCGTAGAGGATCTTGTGGAACAGGGGCCCGAGAATCTCACGCAGCCGGAGGCCCGCTGCACGTGCTTGGGCGCGGTTGAAAGGACGCCGGACGTCAAGTTTCCGAAGCTCGCGTGCGGTAGCAGCCATAGCAGGATCTTCGAGGCTCTTACAAGAAGAGCCTTGAAAAATCTTGGTCAGCTGTGGATAGCTGTGGATGGATCGAAGGCGCGAGTGAGCGATCGTTTCCGCCACACTGGTGGGAAACGTACGCCGCAATGAGTCAAAACGCGCGCTCTTGCCGCCTTTTGGTGGGAAACGTACGCCACAGACGGGACGCAAAAAAGGCGGAGGTTACTTCCGACCCTGCATCTTGACGGCCTGGATGGATGCGGCAGCGGCCTCGGGGTCAAGGTAGCGGCCACCGATCTCGACCGGCTTCAAATCGTCGTCGAATTCGTAGACCAGCGGAATGCCAGTCGGGATATTGAGGCCGACCACTGTTTCATCGCTCATCTGGTCCAGGTGCTTAACCAGCGCCCGTATTGAGTTGCCGTGAGCGGCGATCAGAGTCACCTTGCCTGCCCGCAAATCGGGCACGATCTGGTCGTACCAATACGGCAGGGCGCGGATCAGCACATCCTTCAGGCACTCGGTACGGGGCCGCGCCTCACTTGGCAGCTCGGCGTAGCGCGGGTCGTTGAAGTTCGCGTATTGATCATCGTTGTCGATGGGCGGCGGCGGAATGTCGTAAGAGCGCCGCCACAGCATGAACTGCTCTTCACCGAATTCTTCGAGGGTGGCCGCCTTGTCCTTACCCTGCAGCGCGCCGTAGTGGCGCTCATTCAAACGCCACGAACGCTTGGTCTCGATCCAGAGCCGATCAGCGATGTCGAGTGAGATCTGTGCAGTCCGGATCGCCCTGCGCAGCACCGAGGTGTGCACGACGTCGGGCAACAGATTGTTCTCAACGAGCAGCTCACCGCCACGGGTCGCCTCCGTCTCGCCCTTGGGGTTGAGATCAACATCGACCCAGCCGGTGAACAGGTTCTTGGCGTTCCACTCACTCTCGCCGTGCCGTAAGAGGATCAAGGTTCCCGTCATGGCAGCGAGCCTAGTGGTCAACCCGCCCCGCCCGCCTCATCCAGATCAGCTTTTCGGACGCTCTCCCGGGTCCAGATGAGTGAAGGCGGCAAGGTTCGCTGTCGACTCTCCGCGTGAGCGTCGCCAAGCCCACTCTTTACGGATGCTCTCGGCGAATCCCAACTCCAAGATCACATTGAAACTGTCGTCCGCAGCCTCCGCCACGGCACCAAGGAGCCGATCGACCTCAACTCGAGTGACAAGTCCGACCGGCATCCGGCCCGTCAGATAAATGTCGCCGAGCGCATCCAACGCGAAGCTGATGCCATGCAGTTTGAGGTTGCGCTCCAGCAGCCAGCGATAGACGCCGACATGGTTCTCATCTGGATTGCGGGCAACGAAGGCTCGAACGTGTAACGCGTGCTGTCCTGCCTCGAGGGCACATTCGGTGACCAGCTTGCGGGTGCCAGGCAGTCTGACCGAAAACAGGCCGGGCGCAGCTTCGCTCCAGTCAAGATCAAGCTCGGACAACTCGGCCCGAATGTCACTGATGGCGCTGTCGCGAGGCTCGCTCACGTCTGTTGCACGAACCAGCGCACTCGATAGCCATCTAAGGTCAGCGATCCATCCGTCAACGGCGTCTCCTCGGTGAGCGCATCCCAAGCCCAGTTTCCGAGCGGAATCACCCAGCGGGGCAGCTTCTGCGACTCGGTCGTCATGTTGTACACACCCACCATCGTCTGAGTCTGGAACCGTCGCAGCAACACCAGAACCGCCGGGTTCACCGGATCCAGGATCTCGCTTTCCACCGAGGCGTCCAGACTCGGCAGCGAAGACCGCACGGCGATGACGTGCCGCAGGCCGTGCCAGATCCGATGTGCCACGGTGCCTTCCATGTGGCGACGGTCGACAAAATCCCACGGCATCGGCGGGCGATGGACCCACCGGTTGTCATCGGCATGATCCGGGTCGTCGACGAAATCGTCGTAGTTCAGCAGACCCAACTCATCGCCCATGTAAATCAGCGGCAACCCTCCGAAGCCGAGGACCAAGCTGTAGGCAAGCAGATAGCGCCGAACAGCCAGATCGAGATGGATCTGGTCACCGCTGTTCAACGCCGCCTCAATACCAGCAAGCGATGCTGCCGTTCCGCTAATCCGGCGGTCGCCGGTCGACAGATTCTCCTGAAACACCAGGCCGCGGGCATCACTCATGGGATAGAGCCCGGCGTAGTAATCAGCAAGGAACCGCCGATGCTCGTAGCCGTTCAGACCAACCGAGGCTGCATCTTCATCATCGATCGCCCAGCCGATGTCGTCGTGACAGCGCAGGTACGTGCCCCAGACGGTGCTTGGTGGCTTTGCGGGGAATCGGTTCATGGCCGCGCAAAACAGCCGGGTGTCCTTAGCCGCCAGCGCTGACCAGATTTGCACCATCAAGGAGTTCTGGTACGCCATGTCGCTGACCTTGCCGGCATGCTTGCCTACTCCGAGATACGGCGCCAGGTCCGTCGGGCCGACGATCGCCTCTGCCTTGAAGATCAACGCTGGAGCTGCGATCCGAGCCACCGCACGCAGTGCCTGAGTGATCGCGTGCACCTCGGGTTGGTTCTGGCAATTGGTGCCCATCCGCTTGTAAATGAAGGCAATCGCATCTAGGCGTAGACACTCCACACCAAGATTGGCAAGCCACAAGATCACATCGGCGAACTCATAGAAAACGTCTGGGTTGTGCCAATTGAGATCCCATTGCCAGCTATTGAAGGTTGTCCAGACCCACGAGGCCGACTCCTCGTCATAGCTGAAGTTTCCGGGCGCGAAATCTGGAAAAACCTCTGGCAGCGTCCGCTCGTACGCGTCCGGCAGCTCTCGGTCGGCGAACATGTGGAAGTAGTTGCGGTAAAACGGATCTCCGGCCCGGGCATTCACCGCCCACTGGTGCTCGGCGGCCACGTGATTCAGCACAAGATCAAGAGTGAGTGAGATTCCCCGTGAGCGCAGTACGGTGGCCAACTCGCGAAGATCATCAATGCTGCCTAGGTCGGGGCGTACTGCCCGATAGTCCATAACCGCATACCCGCCGTCGCTTTGGCCTGCCCGAGGCCTGAGCAGCGGCATGAGATGCAGATAAGTCACACCAAGTTCGGCCAGATAGTCCACGCGGTCCGCGACACCTTTCAGATCACCGGCGAACAGGTCCGCGTAAGTGGCGTACCCCAACATCTGGGGATGCTGAAACCACTGCGGATCGGCATGGCGTCGTAGATCAAGCAGCCGCAGATCTACCGGCCGCTGCTGAAAGTTCTGCGCGGCGATCTCCACCAGCCGATTGGCCATCTCAGGCGCATGGTCGGGATAGGCACCCGTGAGACCGGTCAATAGGTCCGGCCAATAGCGTTGCAGTCGGGTCGCAAAGACAACTTGATCATGAGGCGGCTCGCCTTCCAGCAGCGGCGCCAAGTCCGGAATAGTCATTGACTCGCAGGCTATTCGGTCGGCAGACCGGCGTCCCGCGAGGGTCAAAGAGCTGGCGAGCTGGTGGGAGCTCTTAGGCCCCGATTTGCGCCTTGCGTCCCGCCTTCAGCTGCTTGCGAAACTCTTCCATGAACACCTGATGCAGCTGCTCATTGTCGATGACAGTGCCTGCCGTGCCGAGCTTGCCCTTGGCGAAGCGCTGGCAGACCGTCAGCCAGGCATGGCCCATAGCGTAGGTATATGTCGAAGCGACTCCGGCACCAATCACCCCCCCGACGACCGTGCCGGCACCGGGCACCATCTTGAGCAGGCTGGTGAAGGTGGCGCGTCCCAGCTGTGTGGCCGCCGTTGTGGAGGCGATAGCCATTAGGGCGGCACGCTCGAACTTGATCTTGTAGATCTGAGCAATACGAGCCATCATGCCGAGCTGGATCGGCACCAGCAGGGCGGCACTGGAGAACGGGATGGGACTCGCGGCAGCTGCTGCCGC
>DATCXA010000375.1:0-8154 GCA_036566085.1 Propionibacteriaceae bacterium | reverse complement strand
CCGCTTCAAAGAGCCGGTGATCGCAACTTTGGGGCTAGCGTTCAAGCCCGACATCGACGACTTGCGTGAGTCGCCTGCGCTCGAGATCACCAAGCAGTTGGCGCAGCGCATGCCACACGCCAAGGTCCTCGCCGTCGAGCCCAACGTGGCAGAGCTGCCGAAGTCGCTCGGTGCCTTCGACAACGTCACCTTAGAAGACACGATCGAGGCGATCGACGCGGCGGACGTTGTCGTACTTCTCGTCGACCACCGCGAGTTCAAATACGTGGACCGCGCTCTCATCGCCGAGAAAGCGATCATCGATACCCGAGGCGTTTGGCGCTAGAAACATGGGGAGGAACTCATGACGCTGCCGCAAGACTCCAAACGGCCTGCTGGCAATGCCTCTTCATCGGTGACAACATCAGTGGCCGCTTATGAGCGCCAGATCCACGACTTGAAGCGACAGCTCGAGAGGTTGAGGCGGTCGCGGACCATGCGCGTCGGCCGTGCCATCACGGGTCCCTACAGGTCGGTACGCAGCTGGAGTAGGCGTGTCCTCAACGGCGATGCGAGAATCGTTCCGGTAGTCCGCGAGACGCCTCTTGAATCCGCCCCGCAGCCTAAATCGCGCGGTTTGGCGCAGGCTGAGCATCGCGCGGCACTTCCCGATGGTTTTCCCATCTCCTCCCTCAGCGGCACGGTCGATATAGCACCCGGAGCAAGCATCGATCTTGTGGTGACGTCTCTGTGCCTAGACCCCAAGGCCTATCGGGCCGGCCTGATCAAGCTGGAGTTCCGGGCGCGAGGTGGTGAGGTGGTCCTGCCGATGGCAGACCTGCCCATGCACAGTCGGCTGGGGATGTACTCCTACGTCGACACTGGTCATGAGACGCCAGCGACGACGACGATCCGGTTCAAGGCGCCACCAGATGCAGTGTCTGTCACCTACAAGGGTGTCCAGTGGAAGAAGGACAAGCCGGTCTTCGTCACGGAGAGACCTCGGTTGAGCATGCGGTCACGCCGCGGGACCCGATCGAAGGATGACCATGGAGTGGCGGAGTTCGTGCGCTCGATCCCGTCGGATGCCCGAGTGGTCGTCCTCGACACCACGGCGCCACCGCTCGGCCATCAGACGCTGTCCTTGCGACCGAACCGGCTGGCTGCGGAGTACGAGAAGCTCGGCGCATGGGTGATCTTCTTTCCGTTCGGGTCTCTTCAGGACCACGACACGCATGTTTCGGATCGAGTGCGTCAGTTCCCAAGGTCTGAGTTCGAGCACTTCGTGAACGTCGCGCTTGAGTGCCGGGCGAGGAGCAAGACCTACGTGTGCTCCTCCTTCCCGAACATGCACGCTGTTGCGGCGATGGACACGCTCAAAGCCGCACAGTGGAGGACCGTCTACGAAGTCCGAGACGACATGGAGGAGTTCAACCGCGTCGGCTACTCGAAGTGGTTCCGACCCGCGCTTGAGGCCCGGGCAGTGGCAGCCGCCGACACCGTGATCACGGTCAGTCCTCGCCTCGCTCGCAAGATGGACATCATCGGCAATGGCGAGAGTCGCGCGATCGTCATACCGAACGCCGTGTCCCAAGAACTGGTGGACAACGCGCGCACGCTCAGGCAAGCCCGCGTGGAGGACCAGTCCAGCCGAGGCTTCAAGGTCGGATACGTGGGACATCTGACTCCGGCCTGGTTCGACTGGACCAAGGTCAATCGACTTGCCGAAGGGATGCCGGAGGTGGTCTTCGAGATCGTCGGCCATGGCCTGCCTGACCACCTTGCTTTGCCTGAGAACGTGCGGTTTCTGGGGCACAAGACGCACGATGAACTCCTTGACATCGTGCCTGACTGGCGAGTCGGGCTGATCCCCTTTGTTCCTTCACCGCTCACGTTCGGCGTCGATCCCAACAAGATCTACGAATACTTGGCACTAGGCCTGCGGACCGTGACCGCGGACATGGGCGCGGTCCGGGCCTGTCCCTCCACCTGGGTGTACACCTCATTCGAGAGCCTCGAGCAGTCGGTGCGTGAAGCGCTGTGCCGGCCATTCAGCACTGATGAACTCGAGGAGATGGAGGGCTTTCTCGCCCGATCGACGTGGAGGCACCGCGCCGAGGCGATGCTCTCGCTCATGGAGGGACAGCGATGAACGCCTCTAAGGTCTTGTATGCGTACACGAACTGCAGCAGTGGTGGCATGAGCACTGTGTACCGCTCACGCGCAGTAGAGCGACCCACGACCGCCTTCGATCTGGTATTCCAGCATGACAAGGGCGGCCGGAGTCGCTTCGTGGACTTGGACAACGTCAGTCTCAGAGTTGTGGACAAGGGCCGACTCGAGGCCTTTCTCGCATACGCGGTCCGCAACCGCCGGTACGACGACGTGAGCATCACCTCGCTGCCCGAGTTCGCGAGTTCTGTGGCGAAGTCAACCAATGTGCCGGTCCATTACGAATTCCACACCTCAACTGTCGACGTGATCCAGAAGGAGCTGGAAAGGCTGGACTTGAACGCAATCTCGGGTATCCGGGTGCCCAGCGCCTATCTTGCCGACATGGTGATGCAGGAGCTCCCCGTGTCCTCCCGCGGCCTCGTCGAGGTAGTACCCAACGACATCGATCATGAGGTGTTCGAGCCCACCGGCTCGACGATGAGGGCACACCTTGGGCCGAAGGATCTTCCCCTTGTGTGGATCGGTCGCTTCGATCGGGGCAAGAACTACCGTGACTTCCTGCGGCTCTTGTCCTTGCTGCCGAAGAGGTTTGTGGGCATCGTCATCGTGAGCCTCGAATCGGATCCGAGTCGGATGGCGGAGTTTCTCGGCGATGTTGGCCACTACCAGGTGGGTAATCGCGTGAAGGTCCTCATGAATCTCGACCAGCATGCGGTCGCATCGATCTACAGGGGCGCGGCCATAGCAGGCGGTGCCTTCGTGAGCACATCGCTGGCCGAGTCCTTCGGGTACGGCGTTGTCGAGGCGATGGCATGCGGGCTGTCGGTCTTTGCTTACGACGCGGGCGCATTGCATGAGCACACTGCCCGGGAGGGCGACCTCTCGCTCTTCGACCTGGGGGATATTGACGGCATGGCTCAGGCGCTCGTCAGTCGCGTTGACGAGAAAGGCCAAAGGAATGTCGGGCCATAACGTAGAAGCCGAGCGGCCCGGCTGGCGGGCACTCATGGAGCGTCGGATCTCTGGCGGCGAAAGGGGGGTGCCCTGGAACCTCGTGGGAAAACTCGGCTGTCGGGAGTTTTGCCGAGTCATCGGGGCGCCGACTGTGCCCTTGCTGGCATTGGCCGCAAGCACGGACGAGATCCCGTTCGACACGCTGCCGGCAAGTTTCGTCATCAAGTCCAGCGCCAGCTCGTCGGGCAAGAACGCCCTGCTCGTCGAACGTTCCGAGCCCGGGCGTTACATCGACCTTCGCACCGGTACGGTCCTCAGCGTCGCCGACATCCGGGATCGAGTCACTGAGTGGCTCGACGGACCTCCCGCGCCGCGTAGGATCCTGCTGGTTGAGGAGCGCGTGCCCGATGTGTGGGGAGGGCCCGTTCCGCACGACTACAAGGCTTACGCGTTTCAAGGCCACGTCGAACTCGTGCTGGAGATCAACCGAAACCACCGGCCGCCACACGTGACGTGGTTCAACGGCGACTTCGAGCCGCTGCCGCCGGGATCCGTGGACTCACGTGAGAGGTACGTGACACCCGTCCTGCGAGAACGGCCGCCATTTGCGGACCACTTGCTGCAGCTCGCTCGGCGAGTCTCGAGCGCCGTTCCTTCTCCATTCGTGAGCGTGGACATGTACTGGTCTGGCAATCACGCCCTTGTCGGGGAGCTGACGCTTACACCCGGAGGCCTGTACTACGGCGAGCACTACGTCCTGTCCGAGGCGCAAGATCTCCGCATGGGCCAACTCTGGGAGGACGCTCGTAAGCAGTTGCAGCCTCTCCTGCCTCCCCGCCGCGGGTCCTGACCTCGAGGAGGCCGAGCATCATGAACGTCGTGCCTGTCGAGTCCGTGCTCGAAGGCGTGGGCAACGTGCCCATCGAGGTCGCCACCGCTCCAGACTTCCTGAACGTCGCCGCTGTACCCGGCGCCAGTCGTTACCGCTGCCTGCTCCACGACGATCGTCCCATCGATGCGCTCCTGCTGAATCGGGAGAGCGAGTTCCTTGTTGTCAGCCTGCACGGTGCAGTGGACAGAGCGAAGGTGACGCCGCCCTTCTTTGCTCACCTGGATGCGTTGATGGCTTCAACGGTAAGCAGTATCCACTTCGGTGACCCTACCTTGGGGCTGTCCGATGCCTTGTCAGTCGGGTGGTACGTCGGATGGCCCGGTTTCAACTGCTACGAGGTGATCGCTGAGTGGTCCGTTCAGGCAGCCGAGTGCATTGGCGCGTCCTACGTCATCTTCGTGGGCTGCGGAGCTGGTGGCTATGCGGCGCTCCAGTGCGCGACATATCTGCCGCAGTGCACGGCTCTGGCGTTCAACCCAGACACACGCATCTGCGCGGAGGAGTCTGATTTCTCTTCCGGGCCTGGCCAAGAGGACAGCCCTTTCTCCCTGGTCGGCGACCGAATGTCAGTGGTTGATCGATATCAGGGGCTCCGGAAGAATGGAGTGGTCATTGTCCAGAACCGGATGGACGCCAACCGGATCAATGAACACTATCTTCCCTTGAAGGCGATACGTCCACCTCGCGACTCGACGCCTCAAACCCGCTATCTCGAATATGACGATCCTGCGATGCTTGTGGTTCCCGACAGCGGCGTCTTCGCCCGGGGGTTGGAATGCGCCATGACGGTGGCCGCGGGGCCTGATCACAGCAGAACTTGGCCGTTCCTCATCTGACCCGACGAGAGGAACTTTCCTCGAGGTCAGGACGTGTCAGGCCTGCTTCGGCGTCAGTAACCCAGGGCCTTTCCCTTCCATTGCGTCCACATCCCGGCCACCCTCTGATCATTCGACGCCACGATCATATTGCCGCGAAGCGTGGGTCCGACGATGTTGCGGATCCCGTATCCTGCCGCCTGTGGCGACGAGTCTTGCCACACCTTGCGAATGTTGTAGCCGTCGAACGTGGCCAAAATGAACGAAGGGGCGGTCGTGCCCTCAGCGCCAAAGCCAAACAGCGCCACCGGATCGTCTCCAACTCGGTTCGTGTAGCTGATGGCTTGGCCGAGATGTTTCATATTGGTGTCCGGATGGTCATACGCCGTCGCCAGTTGATATGGCGTCGACCTGTCCTTACCTTGACTCCGGTCAATCCTCATAATGCCAGAGGGCTCCATGTCTCCGGCGAAGAGTATGCACCCAGGCATTGGTACGATGCCAACCACCTGAGAATACGGCGCCGGACCGCTATAGAAGTGTGCGGTCTTCCAAGAGGCCCCAAGATCGTCTGAGTACAGGATCCCGTTGGACGCCTTCCCCCCGTAGTTGTCACCGAAACTGATCCAGATTCGATCCCACCAGGGGTCCCAAGCGACTCCGTGGAGGTGCTGCCCGTTCGTGGTGCGCCCAAGAGCCGACAAATGCGCGTTGAGGTCGAAAATGGTCCGCCACGTCTTGCCGTAGTCGAGACTCAAATAGGTGTATCGAGCGTTCTTGCCCTCTGGGATGGGAGAGACGCTCCCGGCCCACGTCTCACCTGCCTTCGGGCCGTACTCGTTGACGACCACGATGTTCTCATGGGTACTGATCGACCAGGCAGACGTGAATTTTACATAAACCGATGACCCGGAGAGGACCTGGGTCCAGGTGGCGCCTGCCTTGAGGGACGGATACCCACTGGACACGTACATGCGACGTTGGTTCTTGCCGTCCGTGGTCGAAACGAGGAGTTCTCCGTTGGCCAAAGGGGTCACGGACTCAGTCGACTGGCCGGAGAAGGTATGAACGTCGACCCATGTCGCACCTTCGTCCCGGGTCTCGCGCAGCACTGATGTGTACGCGTTCCATCCTGTGACGCGGGTCGAGTCCTGAGCAACCATGATGTTCGACGCCTTGGTCGAGGCTGCCACTGGCTTGAAGTCTCCCAACGGCGCCCGGACGGGCTGTAGTTGGCCCTGTGGGGTGGTGTGGCTCCACGTCAGGGACCGTTCAGTGGCCGTGCACCGTTGTCCTGCGTCGTAGTCGATGACACGTAGTGCGCCACCCGATGTGGAATAGCATCCGTGGACCGCGCTCGTGTTGGTGTCTGGAATTTGCGCATTGGCGATGCCGATTCCCGTGGCGGCGATGGCCATGCTCGCCAGAGCAATGACCAGACGGCTCCGCGTACCCCTTGCTCGGGTGCGCTGGTCCGCAGGTGATGTCATGTCTCACTCCTGCTGCTACGGGGCCTCTACGGCCGGGGCCACGATAGCGGCGTCCGTCGTCCCGGAGGTGAAGAACTGGGGTTTTACTCGCTCGTCCCGGTTGCCGGTGCGGCCCTCATCGTCGGCACACCAGCAGCGCAGTCGGTATGCACTCGACGTGATCGGGCGGACTCACCTCGTAGGGGATGATCCGCGGGGTAAGGATTCGGGGCAGGGTTGGGGCCGTAGAGCATCGCCACGGGGCGGCCCCTCAACGTGTCGAGTTCAAGCTCGGCCTTCGCGAGCAGCCATTGCTCGCCCATCCAGCGATCATGGTCCAACTGGTAGGTCTGCGCGCCACCGGGCGTGCGAGTGATCTCACCGAGGACCACCCCGCGGATCGTGTTGTAGAGGTCCACTCGGCAAAATGGCAGGCCAATCGCCCGAGAAAGGTGCCGGGCGATACTCACCATGTCCCCGAGGGTGTTAGGCACGGGAATCGCCGGGTCGATGTCGCGCGTCGTTGTAATGGCCCCCAGGTCCCTTCCAGCCGCGCTGACGTACTTGTACCTCACGGTGGAGTCCTTGCCGTGCTCCCCGACCCGGCGCAGCAGCACCTGAAGTACGCGGCCATAAGCCACGTAGATCTTGACGTCGTCCGGAATCGCGGACCCGCCCGGTTGCTCGAGAAACTCCTCGGCGAAGAAGATTCCCCACACTTTCTTCGCACGTGACGCCCGAGCGAAGACGTCGACTATCTCCGAGGTAGTCAGTGTCCGCGATCCGTCGACGGTCGCGAACACGCCTGACGATCTCCGCTGAAGCGGGAGCACGCCTTGACTTGCGGCCCCGCCGTCGGCCTTGAGCACGAAGCGATCCGGAAGCTCGTCGAAGGTGATCGCTGACGGGGAAGGCCACGTGCCCAAGATCCTCGGAGTAGCGACTCCATGGCTAGCCGCAAACTGGTAGATGCGCAGCTTGTGTGAGAGTTGGCGCATCGGGTGCAGCGAGCTCGGATCGACGTCCGCCATGGCGAACCCATAATTCTTGAGGGACTGCAGCTCGCGATGGAAAGACGGGCCTTCGAGTCTGGCCCGGGTCCGCCGGAGCGTATCGCGGTGGTAGGTGAGTTGGTTTCTCGTCTCTGAGTAGTCGCTGACCTTCTGACGAGCGGCCCCTAACTCCTTTGTCAGTCGCGCCACCTCGGCGTCCAGTTCATCGATTCGACGTCGCTTCGCGCCGATCGCGAGACGCCTGTGCAATCCTCTGGGTGCTCGCATCAACATTGTCCAGCGCAATTCAGACCGTGACCTGGTCTATGCCATTTCCGACGTACTTCATGTCGCCGCTACCGAATAGTGCCGCGTCGTCAGCCTGCCAGGTGTGGTTGGCCGAATTCCCACGCTGCAGGACGAAGTTGAAGCGGTCTGACGCATACACCCGACCGCCGTTGGCGATGACCGTGGCAAGAAACGTTGTGTCCTCGGAGCGCGGCAGCGCCGGGAAGGGATGCGTAAGGAACACATCGCGGTGGCCGGTGAGCGTGCCGCCGCGCACGAAGTCGCTATCGCGGTGCTCGTGGTTGGGATAGGTCAGGATCGTGGCATTTCGCGATTCGACGTACACGTAACTGGCGCCCTTGCCAACCACCTGCGCACCGGAGTACTCAAGAGCGCGGCACAAGTCGTGGAGGTACCAGGGCGCGTAGTGGTCATCGTCGTCCATCTTCGTGACGACGTCACCGTCCGCTGCCGCCACCAGTTGATTCAGGCACGTTCCGAGGGAGTCAGACGTCGGAGCCTTGAGGATCCGAAGGTCCGCGATCCCGAGCTCGCTCGCCCGACCGGTCAGGAACGAAACGTCCGGATCG
>DATCXA010000498.1:0-7521 GCA_036566085.1 Propionibacteriaceae bacterium | reverse complement strand
TCACAGAAGGTGTCAACCTGCTGCACGTCGTAGCCACGCCGGGTAAGCCTGAACCGCTTGTCGTTGGCCTCATCTGAGGTGAGCGGGGGTTGCTTGACCCCGAGGAATGTGTCGCGAATCTCTTGTCGGAACGCGTCGACCTCCGCCGTATCGTAGCCCCACCTCTTGCGGGTGGGTGGAAATCTTGTTGAGTCGGCCCATTCGGCCCACTCACCCCATCGCGGCGGTTGAAAATCTTGTTGCGTCTGCCCATTCGGCCCGTCGGTGAGAATGGTGCCGCTAACCAGTGGTTCTTCTGGCGGTCTGTCCGTGGACTCCATGGCGGCCAGCCTGATGCCGGCGGCATCGAGGAACGCGGCAACCTGCCTCTTGTCATAGCCAAACTGGTTCTCGGTCGAGGTGAACTGCTTGCCATGGACGTCATCTGATGTCACGAGGGGTTCCCTTACCCCACGGAACGTGTCGCGAATAGCCCTCCGGAAGGCGTCCACCTCCCCCGCCGTGTAGCCTCCGTCGGAGAATGTCGTCGTGTTGGCCCACTCGGCCCACCGGGCAAGAATGGCACTGTTAACCAGTGGTCCTACGGGGCGGTCCGTTGACTCCATCGCGGCCAGCCTGACGCCGGTCGCCTCGAGGAACGCGTCAACCTCATTCTTGTCATAGCCAGGCCGGTGGGTCGAGAACTGCTTGCCGCGGAGGTCATCTGATCTCACCGGGGGTGTGCTTACCCAGAAGACGGCGCCCCCGAGGAACGTGTCGCGAACCGCGCTGCGGAAGACCTCCACCTCCTGCTTGTTATAGCCAGACTTCAGACCGGTGGATGAAAAGGTCGTCGACGCGGCCCACGCTGCCCAGTTAACGAGAGTGGCACCGCTCACCTTCTCGTCAAGCGGCCCGGGGCTGACGGTCGACCGGCTCGTCACCGTGCCTAGGAACGCCCGGCCCCGCTGTGCGCTGCTGACTAACAGCGGCTCCTTGAGGATGGGCCTCCCGTACACCGTCACCCGCTCACCGGGCATGAGCATTTCGGCCTTCGTCCGCAACGCGAGGCGGACCTCGGACTGGGGCTTGTACCCGCCGGGGTTGGTGTCGAGTACCAGTGTGCGTCCGCCATGCTTCGAGGCCGTCACCGTGGCCGTGCGTGGATCGCTTGGTCGCTGGAGCAGCCTGGAAAATTGGACACGCGCCTGGAACACCTTGAACGCCCCCGGCAGCCCCCCAATACACGCGCAGCAGGCGAAGAGGGCCAGGAAGAGCCACAGCACGCTTATAGCGGCGTCCGGGTCGTTGAACATAAAAAAGACAAAGAAAGCAGTAGCCACGGCGCAGGCCAAGACGCCAACAAACAAACCACAAGCAAGACCGGCGAAGCCATCCAGCACCAGCCGAAGCTCTGCAGGGAGGCTATCGCCCGAACCCGGCACATACGGCTCCGGCGGCGTCTGCCCGGCCACCCCGGCGGCTACAGCCTTCCCCGCGGTGTCGCTGATCGTGCCGACCATCGTGTCGGTCACCGTCTCGGCCACCACGGCGTCCGCCATCCCCGGCGGCGGTCCAGCGATCGAAGCCCCTTGCCCAACGATCGGAGCCCCGCACCGAGGGCACACCCGAGCCGTGACGGCAACCTCCGCCGCGCACTCACGACACCTCATCGGCATCTACCCAGCCGCCGACGCAGGGTGTGACACGACGCACACCAAGAACCGCTACGGATCATCACGGCAGGCCCACCGAACTGGGCAACGACGACACCTTCCGGACCCCAAACCATCATCGCCCCCCACCAGGCAGTCTGCACCAACCCGTCCACCAGCGTGGCCCGTGTACGCGCGTGCGTACTAGACGCTATTCGCTGCCAAATAGCGACAATCCAAACCTCCACCCGATGATGAAGTAGATGACGAAACCGACCGCTCCCATGATCGTCGCGATCATCGAGAACATCTTGGCCTTGCTGGAGTGCTCCTGGGCCATCGCGGCGTTGCCCATCTGCCAGGCCGGGTCGACCTTGGTGGCGTTGATGATGGCCGCGATCCCCAGTGGCCAGAACAGGAAGATCGAGACGATCGACCAGGCCAGGTAGTCGCTGGGCTTCACGCCGCCGGGCGCGGCGGGGTAACCCATCTGGGGCGCGCCGTAGGGCTGCTCGCTGTAGGGCTGCTGCGGCCCCTGGCCGTATGGGGTGGTCACACTAGCTCCTTGGATTTGCTGCAGATGCTGGGCCGGCCGTAGCTGTGGCGCGGTCGACGGATCGGTCGCCCACCAGGGAGTCCACGGCCGGGACATCTGCAGGCGGTCGACCAGGCGTACCACTCGGATGGCGAGCACAGCGGCGACGGCTACCAGCACGGCGCCAACTGTGGACACGCTCGCTCCTAACACTCGGTCGCTGACGTCTTGTACGTCGGCGGCGAGGTCCGGGTTGCCCACGTTGCCCCTGACCATGGTGGCGACCCAGGTGAGCCACCAGGCCAGCACCAGGCCATGGCGAGGGATCCGACGCAGGTCTGGGAGCAGCGGCGGTGTTCGCGGGTCGCTGGCCGCGATCACGTCGTCGACGATCTGCTTGGGGAACCAGAAGTTGACCACCGGGCAGAACCAGCCACCGATCACCCAGCCGCGACCGCGCCGGTGCTGTCCATAGCAGAAGAGTTCAGCGTTACCCCGGGCCCGCCAGAGCCAGACAATGAACACGACGCTCGCGGCCAACAGCGCGAGCATCCAGCCGCGGACGGCCAGGAAAACAACCTCATCGGCACGATCCAGGCGGTCGGGATTCTTGACCGGACCCTCGACATATTCCTTGACGACCTTGTACGTGTACCACTCAGACGCGGCGAGCACCGCCTGAGCGAGCGCTACTAGGCAGATCAGGATGGAGACCGCCGTACCGAGGCCATGCACGGACGCGAACGAGCGATGTGCATATCGCAGAGACGGCGACTCGAGAGCACGACGCGGGCCATAGGGCTGTGCATAAGCAGGGGGCAGCTGAGTCAATGGGTCCTCCGAGTGATGGTGTGGGTCATGATGGCCTATGGGTTGGGCCGGCGGGTGGTGTTGGCTGGATCGTTACGAGCTAGACGAACTTGCAAGCGAAGTGCTCTCATTTAGATCACCGACCGTCTCCGGATCAAGACGCTCAGTGGCGTGGCCTCTTCCCGCAGAATCGCCTCCATGTTCTAATCGGATATGGACCTCTCCGACGACGACGTACAGCAGATTCCCGAAGCTGATCGCCGTGAAGTCGATCCACCCATCCAGGTCGAGGCAGCCACGTGGTCACCGGGAGGCCGGCTGGACTGGTGGGTGAAAGAGCACCAACAGTGGCTGGGCAGGGTGCGAGCCAAAGACGGTCGTCAACGGTGGATCAGCGCTGTTGATCTTCGTCCTGCGAGCGGCTCACAGCCATGACCCCGTCGCACAGACATGGCATCACAATGCCGAGACGGGCGTTGGCGCTGGTTATCGGATCTGCCCAGTGACCAAGAGCACGAGCATGACGAGCTGCAGGGCCACCAACAGTGCAGTAGCCCAGTCGTTCTTCAGCCCTGCGCCCGGATCTGATTTAATCGGCTGCTGGCCATCGCGAACAGCGAGGCGATCCCGCTCGCGACTTTCCTGAACTGTGCTGGCTGCACGACCGTGAGGTAGTGACGGCCAGAAGACGGTCACGATAGATGGATTACCCAATGGGCCCAAATTGCAAACGAATACGGGCCGGCCTGATTGATCGCACCGTACGCGAGCACCGGACGGATACGCGGCAAGGATGGCAAGCAGCGGTGGATAAGAGCTATTGATCTTCGTCCTGCTAGCAGCTCACCCTGACCTGTCCGGCGAGCATGTGAGCGGTTAGCTGGCCTGGGACCTTGGGCTCGTCCAATGGCAGCTGAGGGGGACAGCGAGATGAATTCGCTCCAAGTGCGAAGAACGCGTTAGCACGCCGGGTCGGATTCCGAAGCAGCAATCTGACCTGCAGGCGTGTTACCTCTCGCCCCCATCCGGACGATCCTAGAGCCGCCGTCAATGCGGGGGTTGCGGCACATATCACGGCTGCAAGCCCAGGCGGACTTCGCTACGACCCATCCCTCACTTCTGAACAGCGGTCCGCAATTGCTAACGCTGTCTGGCTGTGCGACTTGTGCGCCGACGTGATCGATCGGGCGCCTGCGGCCTACCCGGCAACGACGCTGGCTGAGTGGAAGAGGATTAGCGAGCAGGCCGCTGCACGAGACTCGGTTGTGACCATGGATGTCCTGACGGAGCTAAGTCAACTGATAACGGAGACGATTTCAAAGATCACAGAATTTTGTTCTGTATGGCGGAGCGAAGAACCGGGACCGATGTTCCACGTTGACGTCAAGACCAGGCACCATATTTCCCTTAGCTATAGCTCCGCCAGAACAAGTGCCTGGTAACGAGACATCCTGGTGGTCGCGGGCATAGTTCATCACAGCGAGGGCATTTTAGGGCCGGAGAACCAAATCGTCAGCACTCTGAAGGAGGAGTACCCGCATAGTCAGACCAACTACTTCTCCATGGCGGAGGTTGCTGACCTCCTGCAGAGACTGCAGGCCACACTCAGCCTGCGATAGTAGTTAGGATCCGCTCTAGCACGACAGCGGTCACAGCCGCCTTCTAGCCTTGATCGAGGCCAGCTCGGTGGCGGCGGTGGCGAACAGTCGGGCTGCCGTGGCGGCCACCTCGCCGAAGCGGCTGGGATGGATCATGCAGTGTTTCTCCGGCCAGCGGATCAACACCACCGCCGGCTCCCGGACCGCAGCCCGGACATCGCGATCCTCGTGGAGTTCGATGGGTGATGGTGCTAACCGGGGTGAGCTGACCGGAGGCCAGCACGGTTACTGTGGACATTGGGACTTCAGCTCCTTCTAGCTGGGTTCCAGGCCCGTTCAGGAGTTCGCCCTCCTGGCGGGCCACTTATGTTGTGGTGCGGGTTCGGTTCTAGTTAGGTGATCTTGGTCGGTCCTCCTCTCGGGTCTTGTTTCGGTTCACGTAATTTCACTCGCTGCCTGACAAGGGAGTGCACGAGGTGACATGCCGACTGACCAGGAACATGCCTCTGACCAGGGGAGGGGCTAGGTGGGTACATGTGATGACATGGGCCTGAGTAGACAGCGAATCAACAGCTATGGGACCGTTGTCGTACTGCCACTTTCCGGCCGGCACTGTGATGCACCACGCTCCCGGAGGAGCATCAGGGCTGCCTCTTCGTGATCATCTTTGACGGCCCGTATGACCTCACACCGGCCGTTGGTCCGTGACGTCTTGACGTCCGAGTTACTGCCAGCCGAGCCGTACGCCAGCAGCTCGTACCAGCGCCAGCACCGAGTCGTCCACCTCTGGCAGCCGATCATGGGCAAACCAGCGCACATCCATCGACTCCGCGCCGATATTCGGGCTGCCCATTCGATTCGCGATCACTAGGTACTGCACATCGAGGTGATAGGTGGGTCGTACCTGGCCGCAGGGCACCTCGTGCTTGGACAGCAGCAGCGGACTCGGCTCCAGCGAAAGCTCGGCTAGCCCGCTCTCTTCGTGCGCCTCGCGAATTGCGGCCGCCTCCAGGGTCGGGTCAGTTGATTCGATGTGACCACCGGTTTGCAGCCAGCGTCCGATCCGGGAATGCAGCGTCAACAACACCTTGCTCGCGGCGGCGGCACAGATCAACGAGCTTGCCGTCAAATGCGCGCCAGCGCAGGTACGCGACCAACCGTCAGACTGCTTGCCAAGATGATCAAGGTAGTGGAGCCGCAGTTGATCTTGCTCGGAATCGGGGGGCGACCAGGTCTCGAGTGTGCGCTGACAGCTGATCTGCAGGCTTGTGGGCGACTCAGCTGCTCTGATCGTCGTCGCCCTCGGTGCTCTCGCCCTTGAGCAGCTCCTCAATGGCCGCGTCCAAGCCCTCCTCGCCCTCAGAGCGACCCTCGCCGGCGACAAAACCCAACGGATCATCAAGATCAGCTGAGGTTGGCACCAGGTCTGGATGCGACCAGACTGCGTCCCGACCTTCCATACCGCGGGCGTCGCGCAGTGCCGCCCACAGGTTGGCGGCATCGCGCATCCGTCGCGGCCGCAACTCGAGTCCGACGAGCGTGGCAAACGTCTCCTCTGCCGGACCGCCGGTCGCGCGAGCCCGGCGAACCGCCTCGGCCAACGCCGGTGCTGAGGGCATCATGTCCGCTGTCGCCTGAGTGACCACCTCGTCCACCCAGCCCTCGACCAGAGCCAGCATCGTTTCCAGCCGCTCTAAAGTTGCCAGCTGCTCAGGCGTCTTCTGCGGCTCGAACAAGCCGCCCTCCAGCGAAGAGCTCAGCTCCTCCAGATTGCTGGCGTCCAATTGGCCAACCGCCTGCTCCAACGCGGACGTGTCGATGGTGATGCCGCTTGCATACTGCTCAACCAGCGTCAGCATCTGGGCCCGAAGCCAGCCAGCGGAGGCAAAGAGTCGTTGCCGTGCGCACTCTCGCAACGCGAGATAGAGCGTGACATCCGAACTGGACTGCTCAAGACCATCGCCGAAGGCTTTGATGTTGGTCGGCAGCAGCGCCACATGTCCAGGTTCGCTCAGCGGCAAGCCGATATCGGTTGCGCCAACCACTTCAGTCGCCAGCTGGCCTAGCCCTTGCCCGAGCTGGAGGCCGAACATGCTCGCCCCCGAAGTACGCAGCATTGGGCGAAGCATCTGTTCCATACCGGCCATTCCGGGCAGGCTGGCACTCTCCTCGCCGCCGCCGAAGTTCAGTGCGCCTTCCATTGCGTCGGCAATGTGCAGCGCAACCGGTTCTACAAGCCGCCGCCAGACCGGCATCGTCTGCTCGATCCAGTCGGCGCGGCTCCAGGCCGTCACGGTAGTACTTACGCGCGGAAAGGGCGTCGCCTGATAGAGCCAGACCTCTGCGAGCTCGACCGCTTCACTGATGGCACGCTGTTGCCCAGCGTCTGGGGTGGGGTCTGGACCGAGTGAGGCGACGGTCTTACGCGCAGTGTCCTTCGTGACCTCCCAATTCACGCCCGAGCCCGACTCGGTGGGCCCACTGGTGAACATCGAGCCGGCACCACCGAGCATCGCAAATGCGCTCTGCAGCTGCGCCGCGAGCGCATTCACATCACCGCCAGCCAGCGATGAGAGGAACGCCTCGAACGGGTTGTCGGGTTCTCCGCCGCTCTTTCCCGATGGACCTCGAGGCGTCTTCCCCGATCCTCCAGAACCGCCCAAACGATACGGTTCGGGCGGTTTTTCCTGAGGTGGCGTCTCGTCATCCTCTGGCTGATCGGCCGGGTCTGGCGTCCGATCCTCGGCCATGCTGACTCCTGACTGTTGCCTGCTTCTGATTCACTCAACCGTACGCGGCTGGCTGCGACTTGACCCGCAAGCGCCCCGCTGATCGCTGACAGCTCAATTTGATTGCTTCGCTCGCTGCGCTCGCTCAGCGCGGATCACGCATGGAAGCCGCTGGCTTACTCCCTCGCAGCCAGCAGCACTGCGGAAGCCGCGAC
>DATCXA010000457.1:0-3635 GCA_036566085.1 Propionibacteriaceae bacterium | reverse complement strand
GGCTGCGGGCTGTGTCTTCACGCTGTTAGGCGAGGGGACCTTTCATCAAGTCCACGGCGGTGCCGCTACCGGGTTAAGCAAGCCGGAGATGGACGAGAAATTCCAGGAGTGGTACGCCGAAAGTAAAGCACTTGGTCACGTCATCACACCGGATCACGAATTTATACCGGATTACGAATTTATTCTCGCAGGCCACATGCCGCCAGAATGCGCCAGGTGGCTGGCGCGGCACCCTCCAGCGCGGACTTGACCGATCGGTCGAAGGTTGCTGCGCGTTGCTCTTGCTCTTACTCTCCAGAGGCGACGTTTGGGGGCAGGAGCAAGAGTCTGAGCATGAGTAAGAGTAGGAAACCCGAAGGTGTTTGAAATATTTCAACGTTCACATAATCCGCTTTGGTATAGTAAGGCGGATGCGTTGTCCTGATCAGCGAGACTCCCCTTCGGTCGGCGGCCGAGGCTCAGCTACGTTCGAACTCATTCGGTCACGGACGAGTGGGCAAGGATCGACGAGTTCACTGCAGTAGATGGAATGATACTGTGACCGCTACAATGAGACGAATTCTTCTTGCCGGGGCGCCGACAGGGTGCTGGACGAACCTCGGAGACGAGGCGATTCTGGCCGGGATGGCAGCTTCGCTGCGCACCGCCTGGCCAGAGGCGGAGCTCTCGGTCGTTTCCAGTAACCCTGATGGTTTTCTGGATCGCCACGGCTGCGAGGCGGTGCCATTCCGCGACGTCCCTGCCCTGGCTGGGGCCGTTGCTGCCAGCGATCTGGTGCTGCTCGGCGGCGGCTCGATCTTCTTCGACTATTGGGGTTGTGATCTCGACGCGGTGCTCACACCCCGGCACCAAGGACTGTCGCTGTGGGCAGGCATCGCGCTGCTCGCTGCCGCCTGCGACAAGCCGCTGATGGTCTATGGCGCTGGGGTCGGGCCGCTGCGGAGCGCGGACGGAAGGCTGCTCGCGGGAGCGGTCTTCGAACTAGCGCACGCCGTTTGTGTGCGCGACCGGGAATCAAATGTAACGCTCGATTCCCTCGGGCTCGAGGGGGTTGCTGCGACGATCACCGGCGACGCCGCGCTCAGGGTGTGTCTGCCGCCGGCACCGAAGCTCGAGCTGCCTCGTCCCTGGCTGGGGGTTGCGTTGCGGCAATGGAATCTGAATGCGGACTCCGAGCATTGGCAGACCGAGACCGCCGCGGCGCTCGACCGCTTTCTGGAGCAATCTGGCGGGACCGCCCTGCTGGTGCCCTGTCATCGCCCAGTGCGCTGGCCGCTGACCGACGATGCCGGCGCGGGCGAGGCCGTGCGGCAACGGATGGCCCGGCGCGATCAGGTACACGCAATAGACATTGAACGGCCTTGGGCGGAGCGCGCAGCGCTGCTGGCTCACTGCGATCAGGTGTTCGCCATGCGATATCACGCCGCTCTCTTCGCGCTGGCGGCAGCTGTTCCCACGGTGAGCCTGAGCTACGATCCGAAAGTGGAGAGTTTGATGGTCGAATGGGGGTTCGAGGAACTGAGCGTGCGATTGGAAAATGTCGGTCGAGAGGCTTTGGCACAACGGCTGGAACGCGCGCGGCGAGAGCACGCGGACATCGCCGCGACAGCGCAGCGGCGCGTGACCCAGCTGCGGGCGAAGGAACACGAGAATGTTGAGCGAGCGCAGCAGCTGCTTTCTAGGCCAAGCGTGAGAAGATTGGGAGGTCGAGCCGTCCGCGAGCTCCTGACACGGCTCTCCAAAGATTCCGCCGACAGACCAGCCGCTGTAACGCAGGTGCTTGCACGTCTGGCCGGTAACGGCGCGATAGAGGCTCGCTCTGGCGGTCGGAAGCGAGTGGCGATTCTAACCAACCTGCTGCTCGACCGGGAGACGGGGGCACCCTGTTTCGGCGGCGCCGAGCGCTACGCGCTCGAACTAGCGCGCCTGCTGCGCGACCTCGGACTCACACCTACGTTCTTCCAGCGAGACGGTGCTTGGGGCGAAGGTGAGTACTTTGGTTTTCCCGTGGTGGCCCTGCCTCGGGGTCAACACTTCTCCGAGTTCGAACCCGGCGTTGGGGAAGCGTTCTTTCACCGCACACGGGATTTCGATCACGTTTGCTATCTGATGCCCAACTATGCCTCTGGACCGATGCGCGAGGACGCGTTCGTGGTCTGCCATGGCGTCTGGTGGGATCACGATTTCTACCGTGAGGGGTTCTCCATTCGCACGCCCGAATGGTACGAGCACCTCAAGCGCGCCTTCGCTCGTCCCCGCAAAGTAGTGAGCGTTGACACCAACTCGATTAATGTCGTGCGCGCGCTCTTTCCGGCGGCGGCCGAGCGGATGGTGTTCGTCCCGAGCTGGGTCGATACCGAGCGGTTTCACCCACCAGCTGAGCGGACACAACACAAACCGCTGATCCTCATCCCGCGGCGCGCCGTTCCCATCCGTGGCACGGAGCTAGTGGGCCCTGTCCTGGATCGCCTGCCGGACGCCTGTTGCGTCCTATGGGCTGGGGATGGTAGCCCGCCGCAGCTCGAGGCGCTGCGCGGAATTGCAGCGCGCGACGCTCGTTTCGAGCTGCGGGCGGCGACCTTCGAGGAGATGCCCGATCTCTATCGCAGCGCCGACATCTGCCTGATCCCGTCGGTAGGCAGCGAAGGCCAGAGTCTGGCTTGCCTCGAAGCGATGGCCAGCGGTTGTGCCGTCGTGGCGACCCG
Organism: Propionibacteriaceae bacterium; assembly: GCA_036566085.1. Lineage (GTDB taxonomy): Bacteria > Actinomycetota > Actinomycetes > Propionibacteriales > Propionibacteriaceae > Microlunatus. Next base: position 930 of record DATCXA010000457.1, on the reverse strand, counting down.
GGTTGGTGGGCTGCCGGAGCTGGTCCAAGACGGCGTCAACGGCCTGATCTGTGACCCCTCGCCGGACGCAATTGCCAGTGCAATTCGACGACTACTACAGGATCCGCAGTTACGGCAGAACCTCGGTGCTGCCGCCCGCGGCACGGCCAAACGGCACTCCCTCACCATTTGGCGTGATCGCTGGGAAAACTTCCTCGTCGAGCTGGGCTGGGTGAAGCACGCCGAAGCAACCAGCTCTTACGACATCGTCTGTTTTTCCATCATCAACTGGGAGTTTCGCTGGCAGCGACCTCAGCAGATGATGGCACTCTGGGCGCGGCGTGGCCGACGGGTCTTTTACCTGCGGATCACCGACTTTTTGCCAGCCAATGACAAACTCATTGCCGTCAAGCCGCTGGCCGAGAATGTGTGGGAGGTGCGGATCGCGCTTCCGAAAGGATTCTCCTTCCACAGCGGCAAACACCCCGATGGCTTCGCGACTGTCGGGCTGGAGGCGCTGCGAGCCTTGCGCGAGAAATTCGAGATCAACCGGGCAGTGGCAGTCGTCCAGTTTGCGAGTTGGACACCTCTGGCTTGCGCGGCGCGAAAGGCCTTCGGCTGGCCGTTGGTTTACGACTGCATGGATGATTGGAGCACATTTCCTGGGCTTTCCGAACAGCCCCCGCTATTGAAATGGGAGGAGGAGCTGCTCAGAACCGCGGATCGGGTCGTAGTTTCAAGCCGCACGATTCGGGACCGCTGGGCCAATCGACGAGCCGATCTCCTGCTGGCCCGCAACGCCGCCGACTTCGCCTTCTTCCAGAAGACCGAGGGTGAGGACCCGCTGTCCGACGTCGAGGGACCGGTCGCGGGCTTCTTCGGGGCGATTGCAGAGTGGTTCGACCGCGACCTGATGGCATCCGTAGCGAAGGCTCGACCGGAGGTGACCTT
>DATCXA010000456.1:0-5300 GCA_036566085.1 Propionibacteriaceae bacterium | reverse complement strand
GGCTGCCATTCCGGAAGATCCACCCACCAGCAGCGCCTCCTCGCATGCCAGCCGGCGGGCCATCGCGAAGGAGTCAGCATCTGAGACCTCGATGACCCGGTCAGCGACGCTGGGATCGTAGTTGGCCGGCCAGAAATCCTCACCGACCCCCTCGACCAAGTAGGGACGCCCGGTACCGCCGGAGTAGACCGAACCCGATGGGTCGGCACCAATGATCTTGACGCGTCCCTCGGAGACTTCCTTCAAGTAGCGGCCGGCTCCACTGATTGTGCCGCCGGTACCGATTCCGGTAACGAAGTGGGTGATCTTGCCGTCGGTCTGCTGCCAGATCTCCGGGCCCGTGGTCTCGTAGTGGCTGATCGGGTTATTGGGGTTGCTGTATTGGTCGGGTTTCCAGGCTCCCGCTACCTCGCGAACGAGGCGGTCGGAGACCGAGTAATAGGAGTCTGGGTGTTCGGGCTCTACAGCAGTCGGGCAAACGACTACCTTGGCGCCGTACGCGGCCAAGACATTGCGCTTGTCCTCGCTCACCTTGTCAGGGCACACGAACACGCACGAGTAGCCCTTGGCCTGCGCGACGATGGCCAGTCCGACGCCAGTATTGCCGCTGGTGGGCTCCACAATCGTGCCGCCCGGCTTGAGCTTGCCCTCCCGCTCGGCGGCCTCGATCATTTTCAGCGCAATCCGATCCTTGACCGAACCGCCCGGATTGAGGTATTCGACCTTGGCCAGAACCAGTGGCTTGGCCCCACCGATGACCCGAGAGAGTCTGAGCAGCGGCGTATGGCCGACAAGCTCGATCAGCGAGTTGACGTACTCCACGCTTACGACTCTACGGGGGAGAAACGACTGAGGGCCGCAACTTCCGGTTGGAAGCGCGGCCCTCAGCTGGTGAGCTACCTGCGTATGTAGGACAGCAGTCGCAAGATCTCGATGTACAGCCAGACCATGGTTACGGTCAGTCCGAAGGCACCACGCCACGACTCACTTGCCGGCGCGCCCATGGCGACACCCTGCTCGATGTAGTCGAAGTCCAGTACCAGGTTGAGCACGGCGAGCGTCGCGCCGATCAGCGAGAAGACCACAGCCAGCATGCTGATCGCACCGCCGGTGTCACGCAGTCCCAGATTGATGCCGAAGAGCGAGAGCAGGAAGTTGATCAGTAGGGCGACCGCAAAGGCGATCGTCGCGATGATCACGACCTTCCGGAACTTTGGTGTGACTCGAATGTTGAAGAACTTGTATGCCGCCAAGGTCACGGCTGCTGCTGCGAAGGTGCCGATCACGGCCTGTACCACGATGCCTTCGTAAAGGTTCTCGAAGACCTTGCTGATCATGCCAATGAAGACGCCTTCAATGGCGGCGTAGAGGAGTACGAGTCCCGGTTGCACTCTCCGCCGGAACGCCACGACCATGACGACAATGAAGCCGATCAGTCCGGAGGCGATCAGTGCCGGGAAGTAGAGCGCATCCGGTACGAACATCCAAGCCAAGGCGGCTGTAATGATAAGCACGCCGATGGTGAGCGCCGTCTTGGTGACGACGTCGTCAAGGGTCATCCGACCTTCGGCCGGTTGCACCGGTGCCTGGGGGTAGCCGGGGGCCGGGTACCGTCCGTAGCCTGCTGGCGACTGGTTATAGGGGTTCTGGTTGTACTGCGGTGCTGCGGGTGTGAACGCGTCCTGCCTAGAGAGGATCGGGTTCGAACTGCGCAACATGTATATGTCCTCCTGATTAGGCGCCTCGGTTGGCGCACTGGAATCAGTTTAGGTGAACGTAGGAGTTCAGGCCTTTCTTCCAGGCTTTGAAGAAGCTGTGATGTTTGGCCCGACACGCTTTTCGGCGGCGAGCGACGACGAAATCGGCGGCTTCCGGGCGCGATCCGCGCCGAGCGACGCAATCAATACAGTGCCCCCGATGGGATTCGAACCCATGCTGGAGCGGGTTTAAGCCGCTTGCCTCTGCCATTTGGGCTACGGGGGCCAGCGATCCAACGGCCGGTGCGATCCTAACCGTCGAATGCGTTCAGCGTGAGGGTTCGACTGTCGCACTCGCGGAGGCGCCGGCCAGTCTGGTCCGCGTCTCCACCGGCAGTTTGCCGAGATCTCCAGTCGCAATGCGGTCCTCGATCACAACCTTCGCATTCGGCAGGAAGTGCACCGGCTGCACGCCCGTGACCAAACCAGTGGCCCTATCGCGGAAATAGAAGTACACATCCCCGCTAATAAGCGGGGGCGAGAAGGGCGTACTGAACGATGTGAACGTCGGCTCTCTGACACCCCCCGCGGTGCCCTCTTGCATGCCGACGGTCCACGACCCATCCTCGTGCATGATCACCCGCGGACCAGACTGAGCGTGATAGTGACCCCACAGCACAAGGGACGCCGGCGGATTCGACGCGTCCATGATCACCCGCGCAGCAGCGGGCTGATGCACCAGCAGCACGTCGGTGTGCTTGTTGCCGGCAAGATCAACAAGCCGTTGCGCCATCTGTTCTTCGGTTTCGGGCCGGTCCTTTGTCCGGTCGACGCTAAAGGGGATGTTGTGCTCAGGGTCATCGTCGCCGAGCACACTCAGCCCCGCCGTTTCAACCACTTGGCCATCGAGCACGGTCACGCCCGCAGCCCTCATCTGAGCCTCGGTGATATTGGAGTCGTGATTTCCGGTCGCTACCAGGAACGGCACGCCGGTTGAAATTGCGGCCTCCCGTCGGATGCAACCCCGCTCGGCAGCAGTTCCATTGACTGTGTCATCGCCAGAGCTCAGCATCACAGAAGGCTCGGTCGCTCGAGCTAGCCGAGAGATCAGCTCTGTCATTGCCTGATTGCAGTGCAGGTCACTGAAACCGAGAATCATCGATTCGTCAGAGTTGGGCTTCGGGAGGGCATCCAGCTGTTCCGACAAGCTGACAGCTGCAGTGTCCACGTAGTTCTTCACTGCTTGCTGCTGGCGTGCACTGAGCAGTTTGACGCCCTTGATACCGCGATCTAGTACGTCTGCTAGGAGCACGCTGTCCACCGTCAGCGAGGAGAAACGACCACCATCGGCGATCGAGACCGGATAACGCGGATCCTTGGGTTTCTGAGGTACCAGGATGGAGCCGATGACGAGCGCTACGACCAGGACGTAGATGGCCACGGCCCGGCGCGTAGTAACCCGGCTGATGATCCACGGCGGCAGCAGCTGACGTCTGAGCCGCCAGATCGCAACGCCCAGAAGTAAAACAGCCTCCGCTTTGAGCCCTTCCCAGACCGCGTCGTGGACCAAACGCTCGACGATCCCCGAGATGGCCTCTCTGGGCTCGGTGTACAGGCTGGGGTAGGCCGCGAGCGTTTGCTCGGAAAAAAGCGAGCCGAGATTTGCCGAGGTTGCACCCACCCCGCCCACGGTGATGGTGAGGCCAATCGGACGTACCGGGCTGCCAAGATAGGCGTTTCCGATCGGTCCAAGATTGACTTCGACCTCTCCACCGAAGTTGCTGGCGAAATTCACCCGATGCGGCCCAAGGTAGTCATCGACCTGGGCATGGCTGATTCCCCAAACCGCCGCTAGCGGCGCCGCGGCGAGGACGGCCAACAGGGTGAGCAGCAAGGCCTTCCCAAGGTCGGTCAACAGAGCCCGGCGGGAGCGCACTAGGGCAGCGTGCCGCGCCAGCACGCTCGTCAGGGTTCGCCACCGGCCGCTCTCGGCTGGGCCGCGGCCCCCTTCAGGCACGACATTGCGGGAAGCTTTGGGGCGGTTGGCGCCAGGCCGTAACGACCGGCGATCAGCTGCCGGACCGTTCATCGATGCCCGACCTTACCTGCGCTGGGGGACTCCCCTAACCATCTCCGATGCCGGCTGCCGACTGTCGCGGCGTCACCGGACCAAGGGGTCCCTTGGTTCGAGATAAACCTTGCGCGGATAGACGGCGTGCGCACCGGTCACTCGGTCGAGGAAGAGCATGCCATTGCAGTGATCGATCTCGTGCTGCAGAGCGCGCGCTTCGAAGGCGTCCGTTGTGATGAGCACCCGCTCGCCGCTCAAGGGCAGCTGGCCGACCACGGTAATCTTCGCGGCCCGTCTGACGTCACCGGTGAGATCGGGCACAGACATGCAGCCTTCGCGGCCCTTCTCATTGCGACTGGCCTCCACAATCTCCGCGTTGGCCAACACGATCAGGCCGTGGCTCGTCCGGGCCTTGGGATGGCCTGAGACGTCAACGCAAAAGACCTGCGCGACCACCCCGACCTGTGGTGCTGCAAGCCCAACGCAGCCTGGTGAGATCCGCATCGTCGCAACGAGATCGGCACAGAGCTGGACAATCACTGGGTCGCTGGGATCGACCTGCAAGCCTGATGCGGATAGCACATGGCTGGGAGCTCGGACGACATCGAGCACTTGCCCGTCCGGCAGTCTGGGCAACGTTAGATTCACAGCTGATCGTTCTCAAGCAACCGCAGTGTGCAATCCACTCCAAGCTCCGCTGAAACATCCGCGAGCCGGGACTGAAGTGCCTCGATGTCGGTCGATTGAGGGACATCGACTTCGGCCAGCAGCACGTAGAGCGGGCCTGAGAGGCGGGTGGTGAGGTCGGTGATGTTGCCGCCGGCGTCTGCGATCACGGCAGCCAACCGCGCCACAATCCCGAGTCTGTCGGCACCATGGACCGTTACCAGGTAGGTCGATCCCAGCGTCGGCAGGTCGGGCTCCTCTGGCACTTCTCGTACCGTGACGTCCAGCGAGCCGTTCACCAGTGGTTGCAATGCGGCCTCGACCTGTGCAGCGTCGGCGTCGCCGGCGCAGATGAGCGTCATTGCGAAGTGACCACGTAACAGCGTCATCGAGGAGTCCTCGAGGTTCATGCCGCATCCTGACAACACCTCGGCAGCCTGCGCGATGATGCCCGGGCGGTCATGTCCGACGACCGTGATGGCGAGAGAGGTCATCGCGGCATTCTGTCACCGGTCCAGGAGCTCCAGGGCAATCCCATCGAGAATGTCCGATTCGCTGACGATCAAGTTGTCCACATTCAGGCGTGCCGCGATCCGCGACTCCACCAGCGCTCCCCCAGTGATCACATCGGCCCGCCCAGGATGCATTGATGGAAGTGCCCGGATCTCCTCAACAGTCATTGCAGCCAGTCGATGCAGCAGCTCCGCTATCGCCGGCAGCGGGATTCTGGACCCGTGCACTCGCTCGGGGTCATAGCGCTCCAGCTCTAGATACAGGCCAGCCAGAGTTGTCGCAGTGCCGGCAACCCCGATCCAGCTACCGATCGAGCCGAAGTCCACGCCGCTGTCCGCCAGCAGGCCATCCAC
>DATCXA010000443.1:0-3092 GCA_036566085.1 Propionibacteriaceae bacterium | reverse complement strand
GGGAGGTGGTCTGGGCGCTACAGAGCAATTGAGCAACTGACTTACCCTGTTACGCATGGCGATTCTGGTGCACCGCTACGACGCCCCCGATCGGTTCGTGGCCGGCACGGTTGGTCAGCCTGGCGAACGGACGTTCTTCCTGCAGGCACGGGAAGGCAATCGCCTGACCAGCGTGGTGTGCGAGAAGCAGCAGCTCTCAGTGCTAGCCGAACACCTGGACCGGGTACTCGATGAGGTGCAGCGCAGGAGCGCAGGCCAGGTAGACGTCCCACCAGCTTCATCGACGGCGCGTGACACCGAGCCCTTGGATGCGCCGATCAACGAGGAATTTCGCGTCGGCACCATGACAATTGCCTGGGATCCCAGTATTGATCGCATCGTCATCGAGCTGTTTTCCAATGTCGATGTTGATGATGAAGAGCCGACCGGTGCAACATCCGGCTCGGCCACCGAAGAACCCGACGAGATCGATGCCGATGAGGTGTTCGTGGTCAAGATCACCGCCTCGTATGCGCGCGACTTTGTGGCCCGCGCCCAGGCCCTCGTTGCTGCGGGCCGACCATCCTGTCCGTTCTGCCTGCAGCCGCTCGATCCGCAGGGGCATATTTGTCCACGGGCCAACGGCTACCGCCGGCCGCTGTTTGACTGATTTCTGCGGTGTCTGTCGATGATCTTGGCCGGCTGACCGAGGATGATGATGCCCGGCCACCTCGTGCCCCGCATCCTGCGTTGACCGCCGCGATGAGGCCCGCGGAGGTCCGGATCACCGGCCGGCTGCTGCATGCCTCCAACGCGACCTTCCTGGCTGAGCTGCAGACCGACAGTATGCCCATCGAGTGTGTCTACAAGCCGCTGGAGGGCGAGCGACCGCTCTGGGACTTTCCGCATCGCACTCTTGGACTTCGAGAGGTCGCCGCGTACGAGGTCTCCCGGATCGGCGGCTTCGACTGTGTGCCGGTCACGGTGCTCATCGACGGGCCGTTCGGGCTGGGATCTCTCCAGGTCTGGGTGGACGTCGACGAGGCGGCCACGAACAAACTTGTTGATCTTGTCCCGACTTCGGCCGTGCCTAAGCAAGGCTGGTTTGCCTCAGTTGAAGGCTTCGACGGAGATGATCGCCCCGTCTCGGTGATCCACGCCGATGTTGCTGACCTACGGCTGCTGGCCGTCTTCGATGTCTTGATCAACAATGCCGATCGCAAGGGTGGCCATATCCTCGGAAGTGCCGGCCGGGTGTTCGGGGTTGATCATGGAGTGAGCTTCCATACTGATCACAAACTGCGGACGTTGCTGTGGGGCTGGGCGGGCTGTGAGCTCACTGGGCGTGAGCTGGCCGCAGTCCGCAAAGCTCGCGATGAGGCGCCCGACCAGCTCGACTCACTGCTGACTAATCGAGAGATCGCAGCGCTGGTACGCCGTGCCGACCTGCTGCTGACCCGACGACGGATGCCGCGGCCCCGCGGCGAGTGGCCCTCGATTCCCTGGCCCCCGTTTTAACCGGCGCCACATCGGGTGCACCGCCGTTTTAGTGGGCCCACATCGGCGCGACCCCCGTTCTGCCGGAGGGCCCTGCGACGCCCGGATAGGGTGACGCCATGCAGGCTTGGAGCTCCCGTCCGGTGCCTACCCTCCCACCATCGGCGGCTTCTCATCGGCTGCAAGCATTCGACACTGCCGCCCGACAGGTGGTGTCAATCGGCCCCAATACCGGAACCGCGCGCATCTACGTCTGCGGGATCACTCCGTACGACGCCACTCACATCGGTCACGCCAACACCTACATCGCCTTTGATTTGCTCAATCGCATCTGGCGGGATCGCGGCCTGGAGGTTGATTACGTTCAGAACGTGACCGACATTGACGATCCGCTGCTGGAGCGCGCAGCTGAAACCGGGATTGAGTGGGCTGCGCTGGCAGCGCAGCAGACGCAGCTGTTCAAAGAAGACATGGCGGCACTTAATGTGCTGCCGCCGCGGCACTATGTCGGAGCGGTGGAGTCGATGGCGTTGATCGTGGACCTGATCGAGCAACTGCAGAACCGGCAGGCCGTCTATCCCGTCGACGACAGCGAGTTCGAGGATCTGTACTTCGCGCAGGCGAGTGACTCAGAGTTTGGCTCGCTGTCTCACCTTTCGGAAAACGAGGCCATTGCGCTCTTCGCGGAACGCGGTGGTGATCCGGACAGGCGGGGCAAGAAAGCTCCGCTGGACTGCCTGGTGTGGCGCCACGCACGTGCGGGCGAGCCCAGTTGGCAATCCGTGCTGGGCGCCGGGCGACCTGGATGGCACATCGAGTGCACAGCTATTGCCCTTGATCGGCTCGGCGCCGGCTTTGACGTTCAGGCGGGTGGCAGTGATCTGATCTTTCCGCACCATGAAATGTGTGCTGCCCAGGGCCGGGTAGCCACCGACCAGCTGTTCGCTCAGGCGTATCTGCACAGCGGCATGGTTGGACTGGATGGCGAGAAGATGTCGAAGTCCAAGGGAAACCTCGTATTCGTCTCGGCGCTTAGAGAGTCCGGTGTTGATCCGATGGTGATCCGGCTCGCTCTGCTCGGGCACCACTACCGCGACGATTGGGAGTGGAGTGACGAGCTGCTGGTCTCCGCCCGGGGCAGATTGAACCGCTGGCGCGAGGCGGTCCGACTCCCCGCCGGCCTGAACGCCGACGAGGTCTTGGTCCAACTGCGTGCCGCTCTCGCCCAAGATCTGGATGCGCCCGCTGCGCTGGCCGCTGTCGATGCATGGGCCGGGGCCTCAATGGCGATCGATAGCGACGATGCCGATGCGCCGGCGCTGGTCGCCCGGGCGTGCGAGGCCCTCCTCGGCGTGACGCTGTAGCCCTCCGGGCTGTCAGCGTCCTAACGGGCTATAGCACTCTGAGAGGCTGACAAGTCGGAGTAGAGTAAGCCCGACGAGTTGAGAACTCGCGCGTGTACCGGGGTCGGTGTAAGTCCGAACCGGCGGTCATAGTCCGCGACCCCTCTGCCTCCAGTGGAGGGTTGATGTGGTGAAACTCCACAACCGACGGTGAAAGTCCGGATGGGAGGTTCACGCGAGTGCGTCACCGTCCTGCACAGCGGGACGATGTGT
>DATCXA010000370.1:0-6446 GCA_036566085.1 Propionibacteriaceae bacterium | reverse complement strand
CCTGCCGCACGGCATCGACCGAGACACCTGAATACGGGCGACGGCGGCGGATTCAAAGCGCGCGATGCGCGAGCAGCTTCAAATAGATTGTGTTGTAATCAGCCGGTGGGGCAGCGTGTACGCGGCATCAGCAAGACGTCGTACGCCTGGCGCATCGCTGCGACCGTGCTTGGCATCGGATTGCTTCTCAACGGCTCATTGCGCATGAGCGACGATGCGTGGCCCTTTGGGCCGCTCTCCCAATACGCGTTCTCGCCTGCCAAAGACACGACCATCGTGATCACTCGCGCTGAGGGTCTGCTGGCGGATGGACGCCGCATCGACCTGCCGCTGCGTGTCGAAACGGCCGGAATCAGTCGTGCCGAGATTGAGGCCCGCATCCCACAAATAACGGCTGATCCGTCGCTGCTCCGCTCGGTGGCTGATGGATGGAGCTCTCGACATCGTGAGGAGCCGCCGCTTGTCCGGGTCTGGTTGGTGCAGGATCAGACGCGGCTCGTCGATGGTCGGGTTGGTCCGACCCGTTTGGTCGAACTCACGGCCTGGGAGCCGCCCTCATGAGGACGCTGCGGTCGGTCGGCTCGTGGTTCATGCCGGTTGTTCCAGAGTCGCGGGTGGCAGTACTGCGTACCGTGCTCTACCTGTTCGTGATCATCGATATCCATCTGTTCGTCCGTGATCCCATTCCGTTGAGCAGACATCCCGAGCTCTACCGGCCGCTGATGATCGAGCGCCTATTTCACCTCCCGCCGCCTAGCGTGCCGTTGACGATCACGCTCTACCTGATCTTGATGGTCGGCTGTCTCCTGGCGGCGGCCAATGTGCTGCCGCGTCTGGCGGGCGGGGTAGTGGCTGCAGCCTTCACCTGGTGGACGGCAATCGGCATGAGTTATGGGAAGGTCGATCATGATCATCTCGCGCTCGTCATCGCGCTGTGGGTATTGCCCACGGTAGGTGTGATCGCCGACCGATGGCGGAGCGTGGAACGCTCAGCCCAGGCCGGATGGGCGCTCAAGTGCATTCAGATCTCAGTGATCTTCACCTACTTCTTGTCCGCACTTACCAAGATCCGCAGTGGCGGATGGAGCATTACCAGCTGGCCGGAGAGTTCGATCCTGATGTGGGCAATCGTTCGGCGGCCGCACGGGCTCGGTCAGTTTTTGTTGCCGTATCCGGAGCTACTCCACCTCATGCAGTGGCTGTCCTTTACAGCTGAATTGACGGCGGTGGTGGTCCTATGGCTCCGCGGCCGAGCTCTGCTCGCCGCAGCCGTGTTCTGGATGGGATTTCACGTCTTCACGTTTGGGATCTTGTACATTCACTTCGCGCCAACGGCGATCTGCTGGCTGGCGTTCGCGCCGCTAGAGCGACTTGGTCCCTGGCTGCGCCGGGTCAAAGCCAGCCGGGGGGAGCGCGCAGGCCGGAGATCCGCCGGGCATACGGTGCCGGTTGTTCGCGATCACGCGGTAGATAGCGGCGGCTAGCTTGCGGACGATCGGCAGATCCATTCCATAACCGGCAGCTGCGTAGATGCCGCCGCGAAACTTCAGCCATGCGGCAAAGGCAGCTGCGCCTCCCCGGATCGTTCCGTCTGTGCTCACCCACAAGGCCTCGCGTTGGGCGCGCTCCGCGGTCGTGCCAAGTGCGGCAAGATCGGTGAACTGCCACGGCACGAGCCGTGCGTTCCGCCCGGGCAGTCGGTTGAAGCGCCTGGCCAGCCACTGCGCACTGGAGGTACAGAACGCGCAGTCTCCGTCGTAGATAAGCCAGGGAACCTCGCGAACCACCGTCTCCATGCCTTCAACCTACCGGCGGCCGGATCTCCATCTCCCCCGTGCTCGCCTTCCATAACCCGGCCAGTCGGTGGACTTTCGGATGAGTACGCCACGGCGTCGGGGCCGAAACATAGACTCCCGTCCGTGGGCGGGCGGATCAATGACGAAGACATCGCCGCCGTACGCGATCGGGCACGTATCGAGGAAGTAGTCGGCTCCTACGTCACGCTGCGCAGCTCGGGCGGGACGATGAAGGGCCTCTGCCCTTTCCATGATGAGAAGACTCCGAGTTTCCAAGTCACCCCTTCGCGCGGTTACTGGTACTGCTTCGGTGCCTGTGCTGAGGGCGGCGATGTGATCGACTTCATGCGCAAAATCGACAACTTGAGCTTTGTTGAGGCTGTCGAGCGGCTCGCTGATCGGGTGGGTGTTCAGCTGCGCTACACCGACGATGGCTCCCCTCGGACTGAGCCTGGTGCACGTAGCCGGCTGGCTGAGGCACTCCGGTTGGCGGCGGAATTCTTTACCGAGCACTTGAGCAGCCCAGACGCTGTCGTCGCCCGGCAGTTCCTGTCCGACCGCGGCTTCGATCGGGACACAGCTGAGCGGTTTCAGGTCGGCTTCTCTCCGCGCGACGGCCGGGCGCTCATCCAACACCTTCGCGGCCGCGGGTTCTCCGATGTCGAGCTCGTGTCGGCAGGCCTCGCCCGCGAGTCCGGATGGGACTTCTTCCAGGGGCGCGCAATGTGGCCGATCCGCGACTCGGGACGGCAGGTGCTGGGCTTCGGGGCGCGTCGACTGCTCGAGGACGACCGGATGCCCGCCAAATACATCAACACTCCAGAGACGCTTCTCTACAAGAAGTCTCACGTGCTCTACGGGCTGGAACTTGCTCGTACCGCGATCAGCAAGAAGAGCCAAGCCGTGGTAGTCGAGGGCTATACCGACGTCATGGCGGCGCACCTGTCCGGTGTGGATACCGCGGTCGCCTCGTGTGGCACCGCTTTCGGCGATGATCATGCTCGATTGCTGCGGCGGTTGATGGGCAACCATGACGCTTTTCACGGCGAAGTGATCTTCACCTTCGATGGCGATGAGGCTGGGCAGGCTGCGGCTTTGAAGGTCTTTGCTGGTGATCAGAATTTCGTGACTCAGACTTATGTGGCGATCGAGCCGACCGGTCTCGACCCGTGCGACCTGAGGCTGCAGCGCGGGGAGGCGGCAGTCCGCGAGCTGGTTGCCCGTCGAATACCGCTGTATCGCTTCGTCATGAGCAATCTGCTCAAACAACATGATCTTGATCGTGCCGACGGCCGGCTTGCTGCGCTTCGATCGGCCGCGCCGCTGGTGGCAAGTATCAGGGACAACGCATTGGTTTCTGGCTATGCGCGCGAGCTCGCCGGGATGCTCGGCATGGATACCGAAGAGGTACGCACCGAAGTAATGCGTGCCGCGGCCAAGTCCGGGCGTCGGGCAGCGATGGGACGGTCGACAACCGCCGAAACGCGTCCTGTAGCTCAGCCGGATGACCCGCCCGCGCTTCCGCTACTGCCTAGCCCTCACGATCGACTGCTCGTCACCGAACGCCAGACAGCCAAGCTGTTGATTCAGAATCCGAATCTCTTTCCGGACGGCTGGGACGGATTGACGACTGCGGACTTCACCCATCCGGCGTACGCCGCGGTCTTCACTGCCGTAGAGAAAGCGTGGGTCGAGCTCGGGGGCGCGGGGGTAACTCCAGACACCGAGTGGGTGCATCGAGTATCTGAGGCCTGTGAAGCGGACGATATCCGTTCACTGATTGCATCACTCGCCGTTGAGGCACTGCCGGTGCATGGCGAGGTAACCGTGCGCTATGCGATCGCTAACTCAGCAGCGCTGCAACTGCTCACAGTGATGCGTACGATCGCGGCGCTGAAATCCAAGCTGCAGCGTACGAATCCGGTCGAGGAGCAGCACAAGTACAACCAGATGTTCTCCGAGCTGGTGGTCCTGGAGGCGCGCCGCAAGGCGCTACACACCCGCGGTATCGGCGCCGCAGACTGACGCGGGGTGGCACAGTCCCGACCGCGTACGTTCCCGCTCCTAGCCGAGCGTTTCCCACCAAGGGTGCGAAGACGATGTCCCCTCGCGTCCGACAGCCGAAGCCCGGCAAATTCGGCGTGAAGGTTATCCACAGATTCCGCTACTAGGTGTTGCGACGGGCTGCGCTTGCCGCACAGTGTCGGGCATGACGGAGCCCTATGACGATGTACCGATCAAATCACCACTGACACGCGCCGAGGTCATTGAGCTGCAGCGCGTCATCGAGGCTGGCTTGCTGGCGCGGGATGCAAGGGTCTCGGGGACCGGTTTTGCCGATGCGACCGAGCGGGAATTGACGGTCCTCGAGGAGGAAGGAGATCACGCTCGCCAACGCTTCATCAAAGCCAATCTCGGGCTCGTCGGCATGGTGAGTCGCCAGTACGCTGCACGAAGTCAGCTCTCCAACGCCGAATTGTTCCAAGAGGGATGCGTCGGCTTGATCACAGCTGTTGAGCGGTTCGACCATACGCGCGGCCACGGATTCTCGACATATGCGCTGTTTTGGATTCGCGCCTTCGTCGGCGCGGCCAGTGCCAAGGTCCTAGGCGCGCTGAATCTGCCAACCAGCCGGGCCGAGCAGCTGCGCGCCGCGCACGGATTGGAGGCAGAGCTCACTCAAAGCTTGGGCCGGCCGCCGACGCTCCGCGAGCTAGCTGACGCGCTTGGCCGCAGCGAGGAGTGGACAACCGGTCTGCTCTCCCACCAAAGGCCGCACTCGCTGGAGCTTCTCGATGGCGCCAGTCTGGAGCGCCTGTACGCTCGCGATGACCTGGATGCAGTACTCACCGAGCCCCTGCAGGTACGCGAACTGCTCCTCCGGCTGGACGATCTCGATCGCCGCGTAATAGAGCTCCGACTCGGGTTTGCCGACGGCGATGCGAGGACGTACACCCAAACCGCTCGGCTGCTTGAGATGTCTGTGAGCCGGGTGCGGCGAATTGAGACGCGGGCGCTGGAGAAGCTCCGGGAATTCTGTCCGCAGCAGGCATCGGCTCAACTCTGAGGCATCTCAGTGTCCTACCGAGCACAATGGCGGGGTGGGCAACGTGAAGGCGCGCCGTTCGGCTTGGTGGTCCCGCAGTCGTGGATTGCCCAGCGTGATCGCTGAATCATGGAAGGCCTCACTAGCAGCCCAACCGGGCCGATCCGCTCGCATCTTGGCATGGGCCACGACGCCGGTCGGGTTCTGCATCGCCAGTCCTGCCGCCTTGTCGTATGGCAGTGAGGACGGCTGGGAGCACATCGGTTGGCATGAGATCGAACGCGGCGGCTGGAATGCCGAGCTGCGAACACTGAGCTGGGTGCTGTATGTGGGCCCCGGGCAAGCAGCTCTACGCGGATCGCTTGAGCTGATCGAGCCCGGTCGGATGCCCGAGCTGTTCCGGGAACGCATTTCCGCAACGATCGCCGTTGAGAAGTTCGTCCCGCTGTCCGGCGAGCGGGGCATCACCATTGCGGCACGGCGTGATCTTGGCCGCGCTGGTGCCGTGTCCTGGCATGGCACGCTGACTCGAGGGCTGAGTTGGCAGACCAACGGCGTACCGGCAGCTGTTGATCAAGCAATGGAGCAGGTCAGAGCGGAATACGACCTCAGTTGACCTGGCTGCTAAGGTACGTAGCCGCTGGTTGTCAGTCCCTCGTAGCTCAATTGGCAGAGCATTCGGCTGTTAACCGAAGGGTTGTTGGTTCGAGTCCAACCGGGGGAGCTTGACTAGGGATTTTACCGTTCTTGGATCAGGTTACCCCCCGTTTACCCCCATTTTTTAGATCGGATTTGGCGGGTCTCAAGCGTCCCCATGATGTCGCTTTCCCAAAGCGCAGCCACTTAGAAGGCCCGCGCTCCAAGCGAGCCTTCATCGCTGGATCGCGCCGTGGTTTCGAGGGCGTTTACTGCCACGACTTCCGGAGGACGGTTGTCACGTTGATGGACGAGGCGGCTTGTGAATGCAATCTGCTGCCAACCAACTTGGACGTGTGAGACGTCGTTGCCTGCACATATGGACGGGCCGAAATGGGCGCGACTGCGGTGGCTGAGGTGGTTGAGAATCTTTCCCGCCCTGAGCTGCTGACTCAGCTAATTGCCCAGCAACCGCAGCCGGAATGATCTGCGCCGGGCGTGCTAGCGCTCGTCGGCCTGCTGCTCCAGCCAAGCCTCGACGGCCTCCCGGCGGTACCGCACATGGCGACCAACCCGATAGCCGACTGGGCCGTCACCCTTGGACCGCCAGCGGTACAAGGTGTGAACCGGGATGCCCAACATCTCCGAGACATCTGTAAGCGACATCAGTCTTTCACCGGCCTGGAGTGTCATGATCATCCTTTCTCTGTACCTGGCGTATCGAAGCAGGTCTTTGTGTTACCTAAGTCGCGATGGCGGCAGCGGGCGATCATCAGGGCCGGTTCAGCGGCTGGGGCGGATTGTTGAAGGCGCCGTTTTCGGTGCTCGATGTGGCTGCGGTCTAGGTTTCTTAGCGTTCAGGCGTGCGACCGGGGGCGTTATTTGATGTGAATTGACGGGCAGCGGTTGGGGCAGTTCGTCGAGGATGCGCCACCAAAGGGCGGCTGCCGGGTGGTCGTCGGGTAACG
>DATCXA010000426.1:0-2565 GCA_036566085.1 Propionibacteriaceae bacterium | reverse complement strand
GTGGCAGCCACTCATGCATGCCGAACCCGTAGTCGGTGAGGTCACTGTCTTCAGCCAGGACGCAGCATGGCGCCAGCGCTGCGGCGAGCTGCGCTGTCGCCAGGTCGGATGAGTGGCGGCGCGCGACTTCTCCAACGTTCGGGTGCGTCGCACCCCACATTTCGGGAACCTTGACGATCCGGATGAACGGCAGGTAGTAGTGACGCCACCTGCGCACCGCCAACTCGACATCGACACCGCCGCGCGCGGCATGTCTGGGAAGGTCGCGCTCTACCTCGATGAGCACGTGTTGCGAGATGAACAGCCGAAAGGTGTCCTTCTCCATGGCAACATTCAGGCTGGTCAGCCGACCGTTGCGCGTGCCCTGGACGATGTCGTTCATGAGTGCGCCGGTATCACCCACCAGCAAGGTGGACGGCGCGACACGGAACAGCGACCTCGGCATGGCAGCACGGTATCGAAGGAGTCCGACGGTTTCGAACGGTTAACCTCATCTGCTGCTTCGTGCAGATCAAACCGCGGTCGCGAGAACCATGACGTTCGAGTATTCTCTGCGCTCGCGAGATGTTTATGCCGTAACGACTGCACCAAGCGGCGGGCGCACAGACCGTTTGGTTCGTCACGGCAGCGGCGCCGGGGCGATCGGAACAGATTCATCGCGGCAGGACCACGATCCGAGCCAACGGCGTGGGTGGCGATCGTCACGCGGGGCATAGGATATGCACGAGCGTTCTGCGACGCGACCGTCGACAACTCTGGCACTCAGCGAACAGCAGCCCTCTGGCCGTCACCAGCACAACCTGACAGTCGCCTTCTGCTCGACTTGCATACACACCAAGGGTGCCGACAGCGCACGTCAACGGCGCTAGGCCGCGAGACTACGCCGGCGATGATGGTCGCCTATAGGCCCGTCGCCATCACCCGTATAGACCGGCGTACCACAGCAATCGGCCGGCTGCGCCAAGGTGCGACTCCGCCGGATCAACGATCCATGTCCGAATCAGACGCGCGACATTTCGCAGGCCAGTGGCCCCTGAAGCAGCCTTCGGCCGGCGAACGGCTAGCAGTAAGTGCGCGAACCACGCGAGTTCATGGCTCCGGTGTCACCGGGATCACATGCGCAGGTCGGACGGCACGGCGGCTGTTGTCCGTGCCGGCGCTCGGCCACTGCCGACGTGCAGGGATATCTCCGTGTTGAGCAG
Source organism: Propionibacteriaceae bacterium (assembly GCA_036566085.1). Classification (GTDB taxonomy): domain Bacteria; phylum Actinomycetota; class Actinomycetes; order Propionibacteriales; family Propionibacteriaceae; genus Microlunatus. The sequence continues at coordinate 1,363 of DATCXA010000426.1, read as the reverse complement.
TCACCTGGCTTTCTGCGGCGAGAGGCTCACGCCGGTTGCGACACGCCTACTGATTCTCCTGGTCAGGCCACTGCGGACGTTGGCCATAGTCTGATCTCATGGCTTGGTCTGAGCGTGCAACGCTGCCGCGGTACTGGGTTGATCGCCGCCGACCTGGCCGGGACGACCCGACCGTTGCCTTAAGTGCACTGCTCGATGGCCGGGACCCGGATCTGGTGAAGCTTGCCGACGCGGTTGCCAGTCCGACCTCCCGGTGTTCTGTCCTTCTGGCACCTCCGGGCACCGGCAAGACCACCGAGTTGCGGCGCCTGGTTTCTGGGTCCTCAACGCGCGGCGTGCTGGTCTCGCTCAATGGCGCGAACGAGGCTCGGCTGCTCAAGAGGCTCGAAACGGCGATTGCGGAAGCGAGCGCCAATGCGACCGGTACCGCTCCCATGGTCATCCTGCTGGACAGCGTGGATGAGGCGACGGTGCCAATGAAGGTCCTCAACTCTTTGATCGAGGAGGCGTTCGTAGCCCTGCCGCAGGAGATTCGTGTTGCGGTGGCATGTCGCACCGCAGCGTGGTCAGCAGCAATCGAACAGACGTTGCGGGGGCTGTTCGGGGATGTCGCTATATACGACCTGGCGCCGCTCGACGAGGACAACATCAAGGTTTACGCGGAGTCCGCGGGAGCAGATCCGGACGCGTTTCTGAGAGCGGTCGAATCATCGCGGGCGATGCCGCTCGCCGTTCGCATCAACATGCTGAAGTTTCTGGTCGATGAGTATTTGGCAGACCCCGGGGTCGCGCTATCGGTCACCCAGACTCAGCTCTACCAACGCGGCTGTCGCAGAATGATCGAAGGCCCCGATCCAAATGAGCCCCGCCTCGTGGATGTGGACGTGCGGCACGTGCTCCACGCCGCTGGCCGGCTCGCTGTCGTGAGTCTGTTCACCGGACGCTGCAACTTCAGGCTGACCGGTCAGGGGGGTGGCGAGGAGCTTGGGGCCGAGGACTGCGTCTTTCTCGATCACGGAACGGTAATCGGGGATGTAGATCATGGGCTGTATAGGACCGTACTGGGGACGGAGTTGTTCGAAGGGGCAGGTGAGTCGCGGCTGCGCTTCGCTCACCAAACCCTCATTGAGTATCTTGCCGCCTCACACTTGATCGAGATCGGCTTGCCGCTGGAGCAGGTCGATGGCCTGTTGCGTTCGCGTGGAGGACGTCTCGCACCGCAGGTACAGGCGGTCGCTGCCTGGTTGATCGCCGAGCGGCCGGAGGAGTATCAGGGCCTTCTCGACGACGATCCGGTCGCATTTGTTCGCAGTAGTGTGGAGCTGACGGATCCCCGATTCCGGAAGGCGCTGGTGGAGCGGCT
>DATCXA010000368.1:0-7612 GCA_036566085.1 Propionibacteriaceae bacterium | reverse complement strand
GGACACTCGCGAGCACCGCACCGATGCCGGTGGATGTTGTTACCGGCGACCGGGACTTGTTTCAGCTGGTCGACGACGAACGTCAAGTCCGGGTGCTTTATATCGCACGAGGAGTCGGCAAGCACGAGGTTGTCGATAACGCCTGGGTGCAGCAGAAGTATGGGATACCCGCGGCTGGATATGTCGACTACGCCACCATGCGCGGCGATGCCTCCGACGGACTGCCGGGGATTTCCGGCATTGGCGACAAGACCGCAGCCACACTCCTGAACTCCTACGGCAATCTGGAGGGAATCCTGGCGGCGGCAAGCGGACCCAAACCAAAGATCAGCAACGCGGTAGCGGCCAAGCTTGGTGCCGCAATCGACTATCTGGCAGTCGCACCATCTGTGGTCGCCGTGGTACGCGATCTTGATCTTGGGGTCTCTTTCGATGATCTTCGCTGCCCGACAGCACCAGCCAAACCGGAGTTGTTCACCGAGCTGACCGAGCTACTGGGCCTTGGCGGCAGTGCCGAGCGCATCCTGGCCAGCCTGTCCGATGTGCCTTAAGTCGCTGGTGCCTGGCCCGCCTACGCTCGGCGCGGTAGCGGCGCAGCCCTATCGGCTGGCGCTTGCCTCACACGCCGCTCCTGCTGCAGTCATCGCCCAACTCAGCGTGAATGATCATCCCGGAGCCCTGTGGGGTGACTGGTTCGGCGGTGGGCTGTTGATCTTTCGTCAGCCGGTGCAGGTCGTCGAGCCGGTCGAGGCAGCTGATGGCTTTGGCTATCTCGACGATCAACCCACTGTGATCGGAGCTGATCCAAGATCACAGATCGTTGGTGGTGGATGGCTCGTCTGTTTCGGCTACGACCCTGGGACCACGACGTTGGCCTTCTATGACAAGGTGCTGCGCTGGCAGCCAGACAGCGGATGGTGTTTTGAATCCCTGGGACTTGCGGGGCGGGAGCGTGATAACGAGGCGGCTTTGCAGCGCTGGATGGTTGCACTGAGTGCTGCCGAGGAGTCGGCATCGGCCGAACCGTTGCATGTCGGACGCTTCGGTGTCTTGACTGATCCTGGTCGTGCGCGAGATCGCTATCTCGCAGCCGTGGAGAACGTGATCAGGCGGATCGACCACGGGCGCTGCTACCAGCTCAATCTCTGTATCCGACTGCACGCCGATGTCGGCAGCACCGCACCGGAGATATTCGGACACCAGTGTGATCAACTGCAACCTGCGTTTGGCGGTTTGATCACCGGCCCTATCAGTGACGGTTCGGCGCGCATGATCGCAAGCTTCAGTCCTGAGCTTTTCCTGCGGATACGGGATCGCATTGTCACCACCGCTCCGATCAAGGGCACGGCCCCGCGAAGCTCCGATGATCACGGAGCTCAAGCACTCCGCGCCTCGGCGAAGGACGCGGCTGAGAACATCATGATCGTCGATCTGATGCGCAACGACCTCTCGCGGGTTTGTCGCCCGGGCACTGTCGCGGTCCAGGATCTGCTGACGATCGAGCCCCATGTCGGTGTTTGGCATCTTGTTTCCTCCGTACGCGGTGAGCTTGATTCGCAGGTCACGACCGGTCAGGTGCTTGATGCTGCATTTCCGCCAGGATCGGTAACGGGTGCGCCGAAGATTTCGGCACAGCAAGGGATTGCCGATCTCGAGGCCGAACCGCGCGGCGCGTACACCGGGAGCATCGGCCTAGTCAGCCCGGTGGCCGGTGCGGAGTTCAATGTGATCATCCGTAGCTTCGAAATCAGCGACGGACACGTTGAACTTGGTGTAGGCGGAGGTATCACCGTCGACAGCGTGCCCATGCGGGAGTGGTATGAGTGCCTGCACAAGGCCGCACCGCTAGTCGCTGCGGCGGGATCCGTGCTAGATCATGAACTGGTCGATGAACCGGCGGCCCCGGATTCCACGCTGTTGGCGTCTGGAGTCTTCGAGTCGATCTTGGCTAGCCGCGGGAAGATCATCCGCCTGGCCGCCCATCTTGCCCGGTTGGACAGATCTTGCCGGGAGTTGTACGGGCATGGAATACCAGACGATCTTGCCGGGGCGGCGTATGAGCTGGCGAAAGAGCACGCGGACCACCCGCGGCTCGCGATCCGAATTCTCGCCCGACCCATCGGCGACTCGCTGGACCTACGCCTTGACGCCCGGCTACTCCGTCCAAGACCGGCGAGCACAAACCTGAGACATCAGTCGCGACCCGACCGTTCATGGCGGCACAAGTGGGTCCAACGCTCGGCGCTAGAGGAGGCCGAAGCGGCGGTCAGCCCGGATCTACCCTTCTTCACTTCGCCTACACGGCCATATGACGTCACCGAAACCAGCCGTGGAAACCTCTTCATACAAGATCGAGATGGGTGCTGGTGCACGCCGCCTCTCGACGAGCAAGTACTGCCGGGAGTAACTCGGCGCGAGGTACTGGATCTGCTTGATGATCAGAAGATGCCGGTTGCGATCCGGCGTTGCTCGGTTCAAGATCTTCTCAAGTCGCGCGGCGCCTTCTCGACCAGCAGCCTCAGTGGTGCTGTTCCGATCACTGCTGTCGATGGCACAGCACTGCCGGACGTCTCGGAGTTCACCGCAGAGCTAAACAAGCGGCTCGGGACAACTTGAGACTTCTCATGCGGCGAGAGATGATTGGCGGCGCCGCTCGTGGGCCTTCCAGCTGGCGTTGCGCATGCAGTCGCCGAATCCGAGCATTTACTTGCGGACGCTGGTCACGATCGATCCAGCGGGGTGGGATCCATTCGGGTAGCCGGTCGGTGTTGATCCGGCAGCTCCAGCCTTTTTGTGCAAAGTGGGTGTGGTGGTATCGGCAGAGCAGCGTCAAATTATCAAGATCAGTAATGCCGCCCAGAATCCAATCCACAATGTGATGTCGGTCGCACCAGCTCGCCGGATGAGTGCAGCCTGGGAACGAGCATCCGGCATCCCGGGCGATCAATGCCATGGTTTGACCCGGCGAAGCTAGCCGTCGAGATCTCCCTAACGCCAACGGGACACCATTCCGATCAATAATCGTGGGCCAGATCTCGGCTTCATCAGCAATCCGCAACAACTGATCAGAGGTGAGCTGGGTGCCGCTGGCTGTCTCGGCCAGTCCAGCGTGGGCCAGCAGATCCTCGAGACCGATGGTGACCACAACGGATGCTGGGACCCCGCCGACCGATGGCTGGTCGTCGCTTTTGAGCAGCCGGGCGCAGGCGTCTTCGAGCGCATCATGCAGCCGCCGCACGTAGGGCCGTCCATCGGGGATTTCCGTGGCGTTGCCGGCCTCGTCCTCAATAGCTGTCGTTCTGGGCTTTGTGAGGGGGTCCAAGATCGCGTTCAATTGGGCACCGACGGTGCTGGTGAGTTTGCCGTTGAGATGCCACATGCCGTCCCGCCGCTGTGTCAGTTCGAGGTAGCGGCGGTCTTGTTGCAGGTGGTCATCGATGGGTTCCGGTCCGTCCGGGTCGGCAGCATTCACCACAGCCTGGGCGAACCGCTTCAACTCCGCCGGCGCCAGGATGACGGCATGCTCGGTGAGCAACTGCTCCGCCGTCTCGACCGTTGCCGGGTCGAGGGTTGGGCGGGTGAGTTTGTGCATGGCCCGCTCCACAATCTGCACCTTCTCCGTCGACACCACGCCTTCACGTTGGAGCGCCGCCAGCTGCGGCAGCAAAGGTTCCAGTCCTTCGCCGACCATCGAAGTCCGCGCTCCGAGTGCCGCCGCCGCATGGACACGGGCCGCGGCTTCACCGTAGGAGAGCCGCAGCACTCGCACCAAGAACTGGATCATGGTCGGGTAGCAGTACTTCCGCGGTAGGTCGCTGGCTTCGCCGTGGGCGATTAGGCCGTGATCAACCAGCGGCAGTTTGTTGTGGAAGGTTTCGAAGCGTTGCCACCAGCTGATCGTCTGCTCGTTGCTCAGCGGGTCCGGATTGCCGGCCTCCAGCAGGCTGATCATCGTTGTCAGGGCATGTTCAGCCTCGTCGAGGGCCTCATCCAAGGGTGATCGGTGATCACGCTCGTCTGTGGTTGGGTCCCCGAGTTGCATAACATCTATTATATTCGAAGTTTTGTTCGATACCAAGGATTTCCCCCATAAATAAGGAAAAACGGAGATCAAGATTCGTACGTACTACGCAGCCCACCGCCGACAGGCCCATCACCCGGGGCTGGGTCGCTAACTCATGGAAGCCGCTGAACGTTGGAGCTCATCCGCCGGCGCCGCCTACCTCGCTCTGGCAACGAGGCGAGCAACCTCTTTCTACCGCGCACTCGGTTATCAAGACTCGGCGACGTACTTCAGAAAGATGCTTCAGGCCGAGCCTCAGTGAAGACCGCCCGCTAGGGCCAAATCAAGATCACGAAGTCGAGACCAGATCAAGATCAAGAACGAGGTGGGTCCGGGCGGACGATGGGGTGCGACTCAGCTTTACGCTTCCAGCGCGGCTGGCTAAGACCCCTACATCTAGCTCTTCGATAGGTCACTACCCGGACCTATCAGAGCCGTGCTAAGGCATCTGCGCGCTTCGGGCGCTCTGCCTGTCGACCGGGCTAGGGACCACATCGACTGGTGCACGCCTGCCCGCATCGATCACCTGGCGCGCCGCAGACAGGAAACCATCCGCATAGTTCTCGTCCGGGAAGTCTCCCAGGTAATAGATCTTGGTCTCATTCCGTACGGCCGCGAGCGGATCGTCTCCCAGCAGGTCATCGCAAACTTCCAACAGGTTCGACAGGTCATCGCGAATCACGTACGCGGCTCTGGCGGCGGGCGCATCAACCAACAGCTGCTCAGGCGTACGGCCCACCGACACCATGGCGAATGGCTTGCCCGAATGCAGATAATCCGATACCACGGCAGACACGTCGCTGACCATGGCGTCAGAAGCGTTGAAGCAGTCTTCCACGCTCATCTCCTGCTCAGCTGCAGGCCCCCACAGGTGCTCCCGACCACTCACTTCCCGATCCGCATCGAGGATTGCGCCAATGTCGGAGATCATCTTCTGGGCGTCGGGATAGCGATAGTTGAACGGGTGAGCCCGGAAGATCACCCGAGCGCCATGGGCAAGAAGTTGTTCCACGATCTGACGACCGACCGGCAACGAGTAGACCCGGCTGTCGGCGAACGGCCCCTGCCAGGTCGGCGCATACAGCACTGTGGGCTGCTTGATCGTATCGATCGGTCCGTACGCCGGGGTGATCAACTCCACCTGAGGCCGTCCAACGATCTTGAACTTCTCAACCGGAATGTGCACGCCATGACGGGCATATCGATCGACCCCGGCCTGGCCGGCCGCAAAGATCAAGTCGTAGATCGCATGTACCGGATTGAAGCAAGCCGGCTTCTCTGAGTCGCCGTGGTTGAGCCAGACGTGGGTGAGCTCCCGCCGCTCGACAAGGTGAGTGTTGCGTGCGGCATTGTTGACGTAGAACGCCGTCGTCATCGAATCGACGATGATCTCCTCAAGACTGCGCAGCGTCCGGCGGTAGATCAGCGGCACTTTGACACCCTGTTCCTCACACAGCGTGCTGATCTGGGCCAGCATGGGCGCCGTGCGGGTGACGATGATGAACGGACGGCCGATCCGAACGAAGTAGGGCAACCACATTCCCACCTGGTAGTTCGCTCCCACCGTCGAGGCAAAGTACACGACAAATTCCGGACGGTACGCCTCTAGGGCCGGTCGGAGTCGGAGCTCGCCGCGTTCGTTCTCGGTCTCCCGCCGCACTGCTCGAACAGTGATCTCAAGTGCGCACAAGAAGATCAGCAAAACCAGTGCTAGCAAGATCACCGAAGGAGCAGCTACCAAGATCAGTAGGAATCCGGTGATGATCACCACGCCAGCTACGATGGGCAGCACACCTCGGGGGATGAAATCGGCGATGGCGCGAAGCGCATCAGGCAAGTTCTCGCCAGGCGTCGCACTCCCCCATGCGGCTCGGATTCTTCGTTCGACAACGATTGCCATCAGCAGCAACGCGCACGCTGTGCCGACTTGCCATGACAGCTGGCCGGCATTGTGGGCAGTCAATGCCAGTGTCACCACCAGAACGGCACGCGTTGCATCACCTTCGGTGAGCAATCTCGACCATCGCGAGGGCGTGAGGACCGTGCTGGACACCGACTGAAACGCTGCCCAGACCGAGAGCAGCGCGAGCAGGATGATCGCCCACATCGGTCCTCGGGCAAGCGCCACGGCCAAGGCGCCCAGCGCGATCGCGGTGCCAGCAAGATCAAGTCCCGCCCTGGCAGCGAGTTGTGCGTACCTAGACCAGTTGCGCCCCGGCAGCGCACCGCCGTCCTCATCCTCAGGCGGCCGGTCGTCCTCTTCGCGGCTCCCCTGCTCACCGCCGGCGTCTTCAGGCTGGTCTTCTTCCATATCCTCCATGGACTTGCGCGACACGTGACGTACCGCCTCAACAAAGCCTGAAGCGTAGTTGTCCGCCGGGAAATCGCCCAGATAGTCAGTGCGAATGTCCGCTCTTTGACGGGCCAGCGGGTCCGGGCCCAGCATCTTCTCCAGCTGTGCGTCCAAATCCGCAAGATCGGCTCGAATGACGTACGAGGCCCGGGCCACCGGATACTCCACGACGAACGCCGCCGGCTCCGCAGGTATCGCGATCATCGCAAAAGGTTTTCCGGAAAACAGGTAGTCCGAGACCACACTCGAGACGTCGGACACCATGGCATCGGAGTCATTGATGCAGTCCAGGATGCTGCGGTCTTTTTCTGCCGCGGCGCCCCACAGATGCGGCCGGCCGGTCTTTCGCCGGTCCGCGTCCAGCAGCGAGTTGATCCGCTCGATCACCGTCGCATCCTCGCCGAAGTCATAGCTGAACGGATGCGGCCGGAAGATCACCGTGGCTCCACGTGCCAGCAGGGCCGACACAATCTGCTCGCCCGATGGCAGGGAATACAACATGGTCTCTTCGACGTGGCCACGCCAGGTCGGGGCGTACAACACGGTCGGCTGCGGCACATCGGCGATGGGAGTCGTGCTCTGCTTGACGTTTTCGACCTGCGGCCTGCCGACGATAGTGAACTTCTCAGCCGGGATCCGTACTCCATGAGCGGCGTACCGGCGGGTCGCGGCTGGGCCAGCAGCGAAGATCTGGTCGTACATCGCGTGTGTCGGGTTGTACGACGGCGGCTTGTCGGAGTCGCCGTGCCCCAGATAGATGTGGGTGAGGTGCTGGAAGCGAACCAACGCCCCATTGCCGGACGATGCGTTGACGTAGAAGGCGGCCTTCAGTGACGGGACCACCAGCGCATCAACATCAGCAATGCCCCGCGCTTCGACCACAGGCACCTCGGTCAGTTCCGCAAGGGCAGCGGCTGGGACAGCGTTACGCGCGACGATGAGAAAGCGCAGCCCGGCGCGTTGCAGGTAGGGCAGCCACATCATGACCTGGTACGACGCGTCGTCGGGACGCGAGGTGTAGACCAGGAAGTCCGGCGCGTACGCCGCCACGGCTCGGGGCACCAGCCTTCGCAATCGGCGCGCCAGGACGATCTTCGCGCGACCGTCCACGGCAAGCACGACCACCGGCGCAACGGCGAGCAGGCTGACCGCCACCCACCACCACGATGACGCGCCAATAGCGGCGAGCAGCAAAC
>DATCXA010000352.1:0-5048 GCA_036566085.1 Propionibacteriaceae bacterium | reverse complement strand
AACGGGGCTCCGGATCACCACGGCAGCCGAGACGATCCTCGCTGCTGCGCGCGACCTCGGTGTGCTCGATCTGGTCATCCTCGGTGACTCGGCACTCCGGCTGCGCCACTGCACCCTGACGGACCTCGAGATCACGGCCCGTCAGCGGCGGCGCGGTGCACCTCTACTGCGACAGGTCATCCCCCTGCTCGATGCGCGGAGCGAGTCTGCTTGGGAGTCGATCATGCGTGTGCTGCACCTCGCAGCCGAGATTCCGGTGACCCCGCAGCATGAGATCTTCGACGAGCAGGGCCGGTTCATCGCTCGTGCCGACCTGCGGATCGACGGGACTCGGCGGATTCACGAGTACGACGGTGCGAGGCATCGCGAGGCTTATGTCCACGAAGTCGATCTGGAACGGGAGCGTGCCCTCCTCGCCGAGCATTGGGAGCGGCACGGCTTCACCTCAAAACACTTGCGGCGAGACGGCGCTACCATCATCGCCGACGCTGACCGCCTGCTCGGACGGGCCTGGAATCCGCGTCGGCTGGCTGCGTGGCAGGGCCTGCTCGACAACTCGCTCCTGGGACGGGCTGGCCGCTCCCGCGCCTACCGCAACTGGCGGCGAGCCATTGCCGAAACCGGTCAGCCGCAACAAGGAAATGGCAGCAATCTGGGTGGTACGTGACCGGTTACGTGAGGGGGTTCAGGCGCTCTTCTCGCGCCGCTCGCGCTTCGCGAGCTTCTCGCGCGGCACCAGTGTCGGCAGCACCGAATCCCTGACGACTTCAGCAGTGATGATCACCTGGGCAATGTCGTCGCGGCTCGGAACGTCGTACATGACGTTGAGCAATACCTCTTCGAGGATGGCCCGCAGACCTCGGGCGCCCGTACCGCGCAACAGTGCAAGATCGGCAATTGCCTCCACAGCATCCCCCGTGAACTCAAGATCAACTCCGTCGAGCTCGAAGAGCTTGCGGAACTGCTTGACGAGCGCATTGCGGGGCTCGACCAGAATCCGGATAAGCGAGTCGCGGTCCAGCGGGCTAACCGAGGAGATCATCGGCAAGCGGCCCACGAACTCCGGGATCAAACCGTATTTGACCAGATCCTCTGGGCGTACGTCCCGGAAGGGATCATCTGATTCCGGCCGACGAGAGACGATGTCATTGTTGAAGCCCAAGGGGCGCTTACCGATGCGCTGGCCGATGATGTGATCAAGGCCGGCGAACGCGCCGCCGACGATGAACAGCACGTTGGTGGTGTCGATCTGGATGAAATCTTGGTGCGGATGCTTCCGGCCGCCCTGCGGCGGCACGGACGCCGAGGTTCCCTCCAAGATCTTCAGCAATGCTTGCTGTACGCCCTCGCCTGAAACATCGCGGGTGATTGAGGGGTTCTCGCTCTTCCTGGCGATCTTGTCGACCTCATCGATGTAGATGATTCCAGACTCAGCCTTCTTGACATCGAAGTCGGCCGCCTGGATCAACTTGAGCAAGATGTTCTCGACGTCCTCGCCGACGTAGCCGGCCTCGGTCAGCGCCGTGGCATCTGCGATCGCGAACGGCACATTGAGCATCTTCGCTAGCGTCTGGGCAAGATAGGTTTTGCCGCAGCCGGTGGGACCGATCAGCAAGATATTGGACTTGGCGAGTTCGACGCCGTCATCCTCTACGCGACGCCCCGGATTGGCTGCCTGCGCTTGCACGCGCTTGTAGTGGTTATAAACCGCAACGGCCAGGGCTTTCTTCGCATTGCTCTGGCCGATGACGTAGCTATCAAGAAATTGGCGGATCTGATGTGGCTTGGGCAGCTCATCGAGCAAGCCGACCTCGCCGCCCTCGGAGAATTCTTCCTCGATGATCTCATTGCAGAGGTCGATGCATTCGTCACAGATGTAGACCCCTGGACCGGCGATCAGCTTCTTGACTTGCTTCTGACTCTTTCCGCAGAAAGAGCATTTCAGCAAGTCGCCGCTCTCTCCGATGCGCGCCACACCGCCTCCTCTCTCTGCCCGATCGCTTGGGCCCGATCGCTTGGGCCCGATCGCTTGGCTGCGCCCGATCGTGTGGCTGGTCTTCCACCCTAGCCTGACCCAACCGTGAAGTGGAGCACATTTGGTCCACTGGTCAGGCAGGCGGTGCCACTAGACCGGAACAGCCTTCAGCGAGGTCAGGACCTCGTCGATGATGCCGTAATCACGTGCCTGATCCGCCGTCAGATACTTGTCACGCTCGATGTCACGGCTGACCTCTTCGGTCGTCCTCCCGGTGTCCTCGGCAAGCATCTGCTCCATGAGCGACCGAATCCGCAGGATCTCCCGAGCCTGAATCTCGATGTCGGAGGACTGCCCGTAACCACCCTCGGTCGCCGGTTGGTGGATCAGGATTCGACTGTTCGGCAGCGCCAGCCGCTTGCCCTTGGTGCCTGCCGCCAAGATCACCGCGGCCGCCGATGCGGCCTGCCCGAGGCACACCGTGCGTACGTCCGGCTTGATGTATCGCATCGTGTCGTAGATCGCAGTAAGAGCCGTGAACGAGCCGCCCGGTGAGTTGATGTAGATCTCAATATCGCGCTCTGCGTCCATCTGCTGCAGGCACAGCAGCTGAGCCATCACGGCATTGGCGATGTCGTCTGAGATCGGGGTACCAAGGAAGATGATCCGGTCCTCGAAGAGCTTGGTGTACGGGTCGATGCGGCGCATGCCATACGACGTGCGCTCCTCCCACTGCGGGATGTAGTAGTCCATCGTCGGAGAGAAAGGTTGGCCCATTGCAACCTGACCGAGGGTGAAGGGCGAGCTCAATGTGTTACTCATCTCGATTCGCTCCTTCACTGGTTCGGGGCCTGAGCTGACGGGATCTGGGCAGCAGTCGCAAAAACATGATCAATGAAGCCGTACGCCAATGCCTGCTCGGCGGTAAACCAGCGGTCCCGGTCGGAGTCGGCTTCGATTTGATCGAGGGTTTGACCGGTGTGTTCGGCAATCAGCTTCTGCATCGTTGACTTGATGTGCAGGGACTGCTCGGCCTGAATCCGGATATCGCTTGCCGTGCCGCCGAGGCCACCTGAGGGCTGGTGCATCATGATCCGGCTGTGCGGCAAGGCGTACCGCTTGCCCTTCTCGCCTGCACACAACAGGAACTGACCCATAGATGCAGCCAATCCGATTGCCACTGTCGCAACATCGTTGGAAATCCACTTCATGGTGTCGTAGATCGCCATTCCGGAGTCGACCGATCCGCCGGGTGAGTTGATGTAGAGATAGATGTCCTTGTGCGGATCCTCTGCGTTCAACAACAACATCTGAGCGCAAATGGCATTGGCGTTTTCGTCTTTGACTTCAGAGCCAAGGAAGATGATGCGGTTTTGCAGCAGGCTTTGGTAGACGTTGTCGTCGAGTCCGAAACCATTGCGGTTGCCTGCGTTGTAGTCAACGGATCGCGGCGCCCACGGGTGATCGGAGGCGCCAAAGAATTCGGATCTGGGAGCGGGTTTCACGTTGACGAACCTACCCCGGAGCGTCTTGGGAGTCGCGCGGAAGTCGGCTGTGTTCGCTGTGGGCGCAGAAGGGTGAAGATCACCGACTCGAAGAGAATCAGGCGCTTGTAGTCGGCGCCGGTTCGGCAGACTCCTCGTCATCCTCATCAGCATCAGCATCCGCAGGCTCGGCCTCCGGCTCGCTGAGGCTGCCGTCCTCGTGGAGGTTCGCCAGCGGCACCACCGACCCGTTGGAATCGGTGACTGTCGCTGACTCGACGATCATGGCCAGCGCCTTCCCGCGGCGAATCTCGAGCATGTACTCCTCGATGTGATGAGGATGTTCCTTGAGATGATCGGCAATCTGCTGCGGCGCCACGCCCTCGGTCTGCGCCTTACGCAAGATGTGCTGGGTGAGATCGTTCTGATCCACATCGACTGCGCCCTCATCGGCAACCTTGTCCAAGATGATCTGCGCTTTAAGGGCCTGCTCGCCCCGCTGCTCTAGGTCTGCCCAGAACTCATCCTCGGTCTGATCCTCGGCAATGTCGGCGAGGTACTGCTCGACCGTTAGCCCCGCCTGTGCGAGCTGTTCGCTGATCTGCTTCCGCCGAACATCGATTTCGGAGTTGAGCAGATGTTCTGGCACCTCGATGTCAACCTGCCCGATCAGGCTCTCCAGCACGGCGTCGCGTGCCTGACTTGCCTGCTCGAGTCGCGCCATCCGGGTAAGGCGCTCTTCGATGTTGGCACGGAGCTCTTCCATCGTGTCGAACTCCGAGGCCTCTTGGGCGAACGCATCGTCGGCCTCAGGCAGTTCAGCTTCTTGAACCTTGCTGACGGTGACCGTGATATCGGCCTCCTCATCCTTCAGAGGGCCGCTGACCAGTGTCGAGGAGAAGGTGGCCGACTCGCCGGGGGAAAGCCCGAGCACCGCCTCGTCGAGTCCGTCGAGCATTTGTCCGGAACCGATGGTGTACTCCACGTCATCGGCAGTCCCGTCGGCCAGCGGCTCACCGTCTCTACTTGCCACCAAGTTAACCGTGACGATGTCACCATCGGCCGCTGGGCGCTCGACCGTTTCACGAGACCCGAAACGATTGCGCAGCACCTCGATCTGGCTGTCGACCAACGAGTCCGGGACATCCAGAGCGTCCACCTGTGCCTGAAGTGTGGAGAAGTCGGGAAGATCAAACTCCGGGCGTACGTCTACCTCGGCGGTGAACTCAATGAGATCGCCATCCTCGAGTTTGGTGACCTCCACCTCGGGCTGGGCCAGGGGGGACAGCTGGTTTTCAGTAACCGCCGCCCCATAGAAGTCCTGCCACGAGTTGTTGAACGCCTCTTGGATGATCACTCCGCGGCCGAAGCGCTGGTCGATCACCATAGGCGGAACCTTTCCGCGCCGGAACCCTGGGATGTTGACCGACTTGGCGACCTCCGCGTACGCCTTGTCCATGCTCGGCTTGAGATCCGCGAATGGCACCTCAACGGTGATCTTGACCCGAGTAGGGCTCAACTGCTCGACGGTGCTGGGCACGCTGCTTTACTCCTGTGATGGTGGCGCCGGACGGAATCAGAAAACCGTC
>DATCXA010000365.1:0-8007 GCA_036566085.1 Propionibacteriaceae bacterium | reverse complement strand
ACTCCGGAGTGCTCCAGCTGCGTGCCCGCCGGGCGGCCGCTCTCGTGCTCGGCGGCGACTACCGGAGCGCTCTGCCGGTGTTCGACGCCCTCTTCGAGGCATACCGCCGAACCGCGGGTCCCAACAGCAGGGATGCGCTGGACTGCCTGCAGCAGGCCGCCCACTGCCGGGCCGCTCTGGGCCACACCACGGCCGCGCTGCGCCAGTTCCAGCAGGTGCTCGCGGGAGTGCGGGCCGTCGAGGGTGACGCCTCGCCCACCGCCCTGGACCTGCGACGCAACGTCGGCCAACTCCTCCTCGCCGAGGACCGGGCACCCGAAGCCCTCGACGTCCTACGCCCCCTCTACGACGACCTCTGTCTCGTCTACGGCCCCCAGCACCCCGACAGCCAGGAGATCAAAGACCTCCTCACCCGCATCCGCCTCGCCAGAGGCTGACTGCCCTACCTGCCAGCCGAGCCTGCGTACAGCGGTAGTTGGCTTGCACCCGACTCATCCGGTTCACATGCGCGCCGCTCGAGGACCGTGTTGGCCTCGAGTCGGAGCTGGCTGCCTTCGCCCACCACATCCCGTCTGAGCTTCCACGCCGTGCACTCCTGGTCCGGGTTCCGCGTTGATCGGGTTAGATACGCCAACGTGATGGTGAACCCAGAGGGGGTTCCGGCCGCATCGAGGAGCCGGACATCAGCGAACGAAATTCCCTGCTGCCTGGCGGCCCATTCGGCGAGCGGCGAGTCGGACTGTCGCCGCATGCTGAGGAATCCGTACGCAGTGGAGTAGTCGGCGGCATTCATGGCTGTGTAGTAGCGGCCGAGGAGCCCCCTTATCTCCTCGAGATCGGCTGCGCTGGTGGATGTTGGATTCGACGGATCCGGCGTGGCCTCGAGGCAGACCTCAACGATGCTCTCGCACTCGGGCGACTTGGGCAACTTAGGCAACCCGGGCAGCGGCCACGAGGAGCCCGTGGACTGCGAATGTGGGGGTATGGATGTGTCCACTCGACCAGCGATCCCGCCATGGTGCGAACATGCACCTTGACTGTGCTGAGCGTAGCTCACCGAACCATCACTGCAGATGAACGAAGGGGACAGGCCGGGCCCGTAGCCTGGCGAGCTTCCACCCACTGTGCCGCCGCTGCCGAAGCCTGAACTTCCGCCACCTATGTACGGAGCGGCTCCGCTGAGCCTGCTCGAAGAGCCGCTGTCGCCGATGGAGCTGGCGATGTCTGGCGTCCGAGTGGCGCGGTGCTGATCAACCTGTGGGTCGGACGTTGAAGTGAACAACACGTAGAGAGAGGCGAGACCGACAATGACTGCGACGCCCATTGCCCTGTTGCGTAGCGTTGTCGCGGCCTTGCGAAGTCGTTGGCGACGGCGTGCACGTAGGACGGTGAGAGGCGTGAGGCCGGCCGCCTCCGCGGCCGCGCATTCCGCACACTGCCGACGCGGGTCGACTGCACCGCGTCGGGGCCCCTGGCCACTCGTCCGGCGAACAGCCCGTCGATTACCCCGTGGCTTGCCGCAGTCCACGCAGGGCACGCGCCTGTCACATGGGTCACACAGAGGTACCCGGGTCTCGTCCTTGAACGGGGCCGTGCAAACCCTCAGGCGCTTGGAGCACGACGTGCAGCGGTTGGCCGGCCAATCCAGCAGCTTGTCGAGGTTGAGACGAACCTCGAGCTCGAATAGCTGGCCTGTGGAAGGTGGCTCATCCGTTCCGTTCAGCCGCGCGTCAAGGAGCGCTTGGGCGAACTGCTTCTTGTCCGGTCGGCGCATCCTGGAGACGTACGTTTGGGCGCCTGATCTGCCTGACAGCCCGCTGGTCGGATCCCTGCGCCCTTTCCAGCGCGGAGGATAGCCGTAGCGGCTCCGGTAACGCGGGTAATAACTGGCTCGGGCCACAGGCCATTCTCGCACTACGGCCATCCCAGCGCAGGGCATTGCGGGATGAGGGCCGGTCAGACCGATGGTCTCGGTCAAGCTCCCGGGGCTGCCGTCCCGGACCCCGCGCCCTCCCAAGGAGATGGAGGAAAGGGTGGGGGGTCATCTCCTCGGTCGGGCACCGGGACGGCTACGCCAGAACCCCCGGTGCCGCAAGGGCCGAGCCGGCTCCGCCGGTCGCTACGCGAGCCCTTGCACCACCGGAGAACCCGGCGTAGGGGCAGGCCTGCCCGACCGAGGAGGTGACCATTCAGCATGAGTTGCGCGGCGGAACCGCTGTCGACGCCGGGCGACCTGCTCGGCAACGGTGTGCCCGCTCACGGTCAAGGACCCTATTCTTGAAGCCCCTGCCGATTCTCGCAAACGATCCCCTTACTTGTTAACCCATGCGTCCGAGAACGAAAGTGGCACCAGCGATTGCGACGCCCAGCAATGCGATGGAAGTCGTCTGATAATGCTGCCATAATTCTTGTCTCCGCTTATTCCACTCAGGGAGATGCACTGGCACAACCTTCGGCCCGGATCTAATTACCGCAACGCATAGAAGCGTGCCAATTGTGGTCACGCCAAGAAGTACTACGAAACTCGTGAGGATCCTCCAAACAATCGAATGAGTGTCCGATAAACCAAAAAAATTGTGCCCCCAAGCCCAGTATAGGACCGCAGAAATGAAACCTAAACGGATTGGCAGGTCAGGCATGTTGTCCATGATGGCTGCTTGCCAAGAGTATCGGCGGCGATGTCGGATCCAAGCGTTGAATATGGCACTTTGGTCCATTCTGGAGGCGTAGCAATACGCCTTACGCTTGAATATATCGATACGTATGTCGTCACACTGCACACGCAAATACTGCATCTCTTTACGGGTGAGCAACTGCAGGTCTTCGGACGAGTCTATCGTACCTAAAACCTTAGAGTTGCCTCTACCACCCGACAGAAACGTCAACTCGACTTTCGATTTCGGCCTCAGCTTTTCGACAAGAAAGTCGCATATTGCCTGCAGATCGTCGATCGTGACAAGCAGCGGCCCGATCGGCCTTTTAATCGACGTTCTGTCTTCTACATCGTTGTCAGCGCGACGATGAACAGCCACAACCGACCCCCAAACCCGTTTTCGGCATCTGATCATAAACGAAGACAACAAGAAATATTTAGCGGCCGTGATTGCCAATCTGACCGGGCAACGCAACCTGCGGGATGTGCAGTCTGGCTCCTGTCGACGCCCGAGTTCCGTCGTGCCGCGTTCGATGGCTTTTCAGGCAGCGCTCGAACTACTTCTGTCAGGTTTTGACGTGGCGACCGGCGCCCCGCTTCAAGCTCACTACACCACTTGGCCGTCACTCGTGAAGTGGTTAAGGAGGAAACGGGCGGTCGCAGTGACGAGCTGCATGCGGATCCGTGCTTCGTCGGCGGTCGACTGGCCAGGGTGTGACCCGTTGGTGTGGATCATCGACCAGAGACCCTGGAGCATGCGCCCGCCATCTCTTTCGGGTAGAGCTTTGGTCTTGATGACCATGTGTTCGATCGCGATGTAGCCCTCGTTGGCACGACCTTGTCCGATGAAGCCGGTGTGATCCTTGGCGAGTTGGACTACGAGGGCCTCAAGGGTGGTCCTCAGGTCACCGTTCGACGACTCGTGCTTATGGTTTCGGAGGCCGTCGATCGCTTGACGGTAGTGTCTGAGGGGGAGGGTGTAACCCCGATCCTCGAGGGCGGCCTCAAGTGCAGTTATCTGGGTCTCAAGAGGGACAGGCGCGGGATCGGCGACGGTGATCTTGTAGCGGACTAACACCTGGGCAGAACCTTCAAAGAACCTACTGTCGTCGGGTTCCTCGACGGTGCGGCTCCAAGTCAGTGGAAACCCGTCGGTGTGTAGGTCCTCACACAGCTCTCCGAACCACTCTGGGGGTTCTTCCGGATCCGCGACGAGTCGCCGGACCATGAGTTCCACGAAGCGCAGCAAGGCACGGTGGGCGTCACTGTCCCCCTGCTGCGCCTCCTCGCGAGCGCCACGCAGACGGCTTCGCGCCACCTCCTGCTTGTTGGTCTCACGGAAGCCGTAGTCGTCCAAGCCGGCCCGCATCAGCATCGTCGTGAGATCACTACGCGTGAGGGCGTTGACACCCACTTGGATCAGGAGGCCCAGTGTGCGGCTGGAAAGAGTTGTCATGCTTCCCATTGTGCCCGTTCGAGACCGCCGCCAAGGCTGTGTTCCAGTGGTTGACCAAGTTGAGCATGACGGCAATCTAGCTCAACGTGCATCCTCATCCATTCCTGCTTTACTATGCGGATCGAGGGGTCACTACTGGGCTAGCCTCAGTGCTATCGAGAAGTGATGCTGGCAACAGGTCTCGATACTCTTGCCGAACGTACTCTAGCCCATCTGCGATGGAGGGATCGTGCTCAAGCGCAGATGTCATGTAATCCAGACGACGCTTATTTTCGTCAATGATGTCACGCCATCGCCGCACGTAGGCCCGCACGAGTGGGCGGTCAGGCTCTTTTTCAGGGTCGAGGTAGAGTCCTATGTCTCGGTCTCCATCGATCCTTCGCCGAACGACATCGTCATAGTCGGTAACGACAAGGATGAGGTCCCAACTGGCCTTGTCTCCCCTAAACGCCGGAGTTGAAAGTATCGCATTCGCATAGTCCTCGACTTGATCGATCTCCTTACGGTGGGCAACAACGCCAGGCGCCTTCAGCTCCACGACAAGGTTACGGATCCGGTCGTGCTCCTTGGCGCGTGCTGCCAGGTGTAGATCGGTACGTCCGCTCTTACCATCCCAGCGTTTGACAGGGGCGACACCCGTGATGGGCAACCCCTCAAGTTTGAGGTGATTTCGCAGTAGCTCGGTGAGGCTACGCTCGCTACTTAGTAGGTGGTAACCCTCCCCAAAAACCCACAGCTCGCGCTCAAGAATCTTGTGGAGATGATCGCGCTCGCCGACGTCGTTGGAGTCGTTGGGATCGAAAAGCAGGTGCTCAAGGCCAGCTAGGAACTTGTGGCGGCTCGCGACGAGGTTGGCCGAGCGGATGATCGCAGACAGAGTCGTCTCGCTTAGCAGGCGCGTAAGGGTATCACGGTCGGCCGCGCTGAGAGAGACGACCTCGTGCAGGATTACAGTTAGCTTGTCTGGATCATGGCGAACGGCATCCCTGAGCAAGGTGAGAGTGAGCTGCGCATTCTTATTGATCTTCGGAATGTGCTGGACAAGCGTGCCAGCTACCACCTCGAAGACTGTCCGCTCAGCCCGCTCGGGTTCGCTCGTCGGCTCGCCCAGGTAGGGATAGATGCCGGACTCTTTCCACCGTTCGATCTGTTCGCGGCGAAGCTGGCGACGGCGACCAATGAAGTACTGGTGGATAGTATTCCGTACTGCTGTCCATAGTTCACCGACGACGCCACCAGCCATGTCGCCGAATCCTAGGAGCGCGATCTCGTCCTGGCCGAGGTGCGGCCAAGTAACGTATGCAGAGTACGCGAATTGGCTCTCGAAGTCACTGCCTGGAGTTTCGTACGGAAAGTGATCGTCGTCCTGACCAAAATAGATGGCTCGGTGCTTTCCAGAGCGCCACTCGATTATCCTAACGACCGCCTCGTGCTGGTTGGACTCGCCGAACTGAGCTGGAATTCGCGTGTCGTAGGCGATCTCCTGCATCGGATCCAGTGTCGTGCCGTCGAACGTGATCGTCAGACTCTGGTCGTTGATCAGTACGGGCGCGAATGGCGACCGGAGTGCTGGAACGGTACTGTTGACTTCGAGCGCGCCGAGCGAGCGTTGCTGGTCGTTGTATGCGGTGACGGTCGTGCCAGTTTTCGGTTCCGTCGACGGCGTCGCGGACCATTGGAAGCGCTCCCGGTTGCCGCGGCTCCCCGAGATGGTTACCTCTTGCCGTTCACCAGCGCTGTTGTCACTGATGCTCGACCAGACGACCCTGGAGCCGAGAGCAAACGCGCGCAACCTGCCCTGGCCGAGTCGGCCGTGCAGGTAACGCATACCGTTCTTCGACTTCGCGCCGGGCCGTTTCCAAGAGCCACCGATCCGCCCGAACGTCGCCTCGACCTCGTCCGAGCTGATGCCGTGACCGTCATCGACGACACGGACGACACTGATCGAATCCGTGACATCTCGCCCCAGCTCGACCCTGACCGTCGTCGCCTCGCCATCGATGGCGTTCCACACCAGCTCGACGATGGCGTGCACGGGATCGCTCTCACGAGCGATACGAGCGACGAAATCATTGCTGGCCTGGAGGACGAGCTCTCCCACTCCCACACAAGCAGTATACGGTCCAGAGCCATCCTGCCAGCGCAAGTCGCGATGGTTTGCCCGAACGTGCGATGTCCCGAGTGATGACTCAGATCCTGGCGATGGATTCTTCGCACATGAGCCGGTTTCCTGATAGGAAGAGGGGCTGGTGCGGCGGTGATCCTGCCGTGTCTTGCTCGACACGCTCCGGGATGATCCTCAGACGAGTAGGCGTCGAGGACCTTCCGACTCTGGCATGGCTCCTTGTTCCGAACCAGCCCGCCGTCCTCACTGCGGCGATCGACGGTGCCGTCGAGGTGCCCGGCGTGCCGAGCACACCAAAGCACGAAGATCCCTACTCGTAGCTGCCATCGTTGCGACTCGGCCACGCACTCCGGGGCTCCGCCCCGGACCCCGACCCTCCCTAGGAGATGGGTTAAGGGTGGCGGAGGTCATCCCCTCGGTCGGGCACCGGGACGGCTACCCCGGAACCTCCGGTGCCGCAAGGGCCGAGCCGGCTTCGCCGGTCGCCTGCGGCGAGCCCTTGCACCACCGGAGAACCCGGCGTAGGGGCAGGCCTGCCCGACCGAGGAGATGACCACTTGGCCTGAATCCTGCGGTGACCGCGCCTGCCTTGAGACGGTGCCGTGACGGCACGGATGTCGGGGGTACGACGCGCGACTGATGGTGGTGGCGGTTCGCCCGGCGGGGCGGCCGTGCCTGTGGGCGGCTCAGAGCGCGGATGGCCGTCGCACGTCGTAGGGGTTCCAGTCGAGGCCCCAGAATTCTTCCGATCCCTTGTCGTGGATGAAGGACAGCTCGGAGTCGTGGATGGGGTAGAACCCGGCGATGGTGATCGGCAGATCGTCACCGACGTCGATGCGCAGGTACGACTCGACAGGCAGGACTGCTGGGGCGAACACGACGAAGGCCGTCATGGCGGATTCCGGGGCGATCTGCTCCCCGAAGTTCAGGGTGTCGCCGTAGCAGAACGGGCAGACTCCTCGCAGCTTCTCGGCGATGTACCCGACCGCTTGGGCCCACAGTTGATCCGTGGACTCGACGCTGATGCACAGCTCGGGCTTGCCAGCCGTCCACTGGGGGTGCTGGGCGAGTGAGAGCCCGTAGGTGATCGCGGTCAGCATGCCGGGCTCGGGCAGGTCCGTGTAGGACATCACGGTCAGCTGACGGAGACCGCGGTGGGTGGACGGGACCGGCAGGAACGCGGGTTCCACGCCGCCGCTCAGGTCGTCCAGGTGCGCGAGGAAACGCTCGACCCGCGAGCGCCCCGCCTGAGACTGGTGTCCGGCTGGCATCCCCCCATCATTGTGGATACCCGATCTTGGCTGCGGCTGGTCGCCGGATCAGTCCCTGCCGCCCACCTTCCTCCAGGACGAATCGGCACCAGACTGCCCGGACCCAGCCGACACTCGGAGGCGGCCATCGCACGGCGGCCGGGCCGACAGACGGCTAAGATCAACAACAGCGGCACACACCCGGGACCTGTCCATGGCCATGTCCATGAATCTGTCCATGAACACCTGTTCGCGACCGACATTGATGGCTGGCCAGGCAGTACAAATGCCACCAGAGTGACCGTGGGACATCGAGGTACGAAACGGACAAGGCTCTTTTAATCCGCGGGTTCAGGGTTCGAGCCCCTGGCGGCCCACCCCTTCTGACCTGCGGTTTTACCCCGCAGCCGCCTCCAGAAGTTGATCAATGTCAATGGCTCTGTCAATGGGTACGCTCATGTCGTGGCTAGGAAGACCAGCGGATCCCGCCGCCAGCGGGGGCATGTCCGCCGCCGCGGTAACG
>DATCXA010000336.1:0-3227 GCA_036566085.1 Propionibacteriaceae bacterium | reverse complement strand
GGCCGGCGAACTGCCGTGGACACGGTCCCGTCGACGGCTGGCTGACCTCGACATCTTCAACCGTGCCCTCGCGGTCAGCGAGACAGTGGCCCATCTCGATGTGCTGGCGACCAGGGGCCAGGTGGAGCTGGAGACGATCGCTGGGGTCACCCGCTACTCCGCCGCCGACACCACTTGAGCGTTGCGTGACCGTGGCAACACAACAGAAGCGGCGGGGTCGTCCAGACACTGGACGGCCCCACCGCTGCGGTTCACCGAATCGTCAGGCCGGTGCTGCCTGCCAGGCCTCGGCGAGTTCGGCCGAGGTCGTGATCCTGGCGCGGTGTGCCAGGGAATGGTCGATGATCATCTCTCCGTACTCCAGCGGCCAGCCCGCGACGCAGTCACGGGGGACGATCACCTTGTAGTTTCGGTTGGTGGCCTCCATCGCAGTGCCGAACACGTTGTAGTTGAGCGAGATGCCGGTGAGGACCACCGTCGTTATCCGCATGTTGCGAAGGAGACTGTCCAGTCCGGTGTCGTGGAACGACGTGCTGGCATGGCTTCGCCACAGCTCGAACTCGCCGTCGACAGGCTCGACTCCGTCGATGCTCTGAGCGGCAGGCGTGCCCTTGAAGGGTCCGTGTCCGGCGCCATTGATCTGGCTGAGCAGGCGATCGCTCGTTTGGGAACCGCGATAGTCGCGCCTGCGGAAAGTCAGGCAGTGGAAGACGTCCACGTTGGCGCTGCGTGCCGCCGCGAGGACTCTGCTGGTGTTCGGGACGATCTCTTTCGTGCGTGCGGCAGCCTGGAGTTCCTCCATCCCGGGGGCGCAATGGCTGCCAATCGTCCCCTCTTGGAGTTCGATGATGAGTAGCGCAGTTGCTCCTGGGCGAACCGAGTCGTGCAGGGCGTCATTGTCCATGCTGTTCATGCTCTCTTCCCGGCGAACCGCCCTGCTGCTTCGGCGGCGCGCCCGATCTGATAGCGAGTTCCGTCCTCCATGTTGGCGATCTCCGTGGCATCGCCGTCACGGTCGACCAAGCGGGCGAGCGCGCCCACCCCGATGGAGGCGGAGCGCCAGTGCGCGAACGCAAGGTAGTAGTCGAGGTTTGACACGTCGCGTCCCGTGGCGTCTTCATAAATGGAGACCATGTCTGAGCGATCGAGGAACCCACCTGCGCTAGTGGGCCAGTCGAAACTCATCCCCGATGGCTCCCCCGGCGCGGCCCAGTAGATGAGCAGGCTAGCCAGGTCGGCAAGTGGGTCGCCAAGCGTGCACAACTCCCAGTCCACGACCGCAAGCAACTCACTGGCGGGAGAGAAGATGGCATTGTCGAGACGGTAATCCGCATGCACGACGGTCACCTGGCCACCATCGTCCGGCCGGTTCTTCACGAGCAATTCATACACCTGCTCAAGCTCAGGCACTCGCGTCACATGCGCGGACTCGTATTGTTTGTTCCACCTCGCCAACTGCCGCTGGAGGTAACCAGTGCGCTTGCCCAGGTCCCCCAGCCCGACGGCATCAGGATCCACGGAGTGGAGTGCGGCTAGACCTTCGGCGAAGGTGCGAGAGGCGGCCAAGCGGAACTCGTCCGTGGTCCGGCTTGCATCGTCGGCGTCGCGCAGCACCACTCCATCGACGAACTCGGTAACGTGGAACGGCGCGCCGGTGACGTTCGAGTCCTCGCAGTAGGCGACCGGGCGAGGTACCGGAACTTTCCCGGTCAGTCCACTCAACACCCGCCACTCGCGGCTCATGTCGTGCGCTGTGACGAGGACTTGCCCGACTGGCGGACGACGCAGCACCCAGGCCGCACCCGCATCATCGCTGACGCGGTAGGTGAGGTTCGACCGGCCACCGGCGATGATTTCAGCCCGAAGCGGCAGCGTCACTCCTAGGACATGCTCCTTGAACCAGCGTTCGACCGGAGCGAGCTCAATTCCAATCGCTTCCATGGTCATGCCTTCCCTGCTTCCGTGGTGAGGACGACGTCGTATCGTGCCCTGGCTTCCGCTTGGCGCCGCAAGAGATGCTCGCTGGGGAACAAGTCATCTGTGGGCTTGTAGTCCTTCAGCACCTCTCGCGCGAGCGTCAGCTTGTGAACCTCCGTCGGCCCGTCGGCAATGCCCATGTGGAACGACTCCAGTAGGTAGTCCACGAGGGGCATCTCGTTCGACACGCCCAGCGAGCCATGCAACTGGATTGCGCGCGCCGAGACATCGTGCAGCACGCGGGGCATATGCGCTTTCACTGCAGCAATATCTGCCCGGACGCGCTTGTAGTCCTGGTACTTGTCAATCTTCCAAGCGGTCTGCAGGACGAGGAGCCGGAATGTCTCCAAGTCGATCCAGGAATCTGCAATCTTCTCCTGGACGAGTTGCTTGTATGCGAGCGGTTCTCCCTTGGTGACTCGTGACAAGACGCGCTCGGCACTCATCTCTAGTGCGCGACGCATCAGGCCGATGGCGCGCATGGCGTGGTGAATGCGTCCACCCCCAAGTCGTGTCTGCGCGACAACGAAGCCTTCCCCGCGCCCACCCAGAAGTGCGTCCTTGGGGAGAACGACATCGCGGTAGCGCACATAGGCGTGTGCGCCATGGCCGATGGGCTCCCTCCCAACCCCGACGTTCCTGACGATCTCGATTCCGGGCGAATCCGCATCGACAAGTAAGGCCGACAGACGTTGGTGGGCGGGACCGTCCGGGTCCGTAACGGCCATGGTGATGAAGAAGGAGGCCTGTTCGGCGTTGGAGGAGAACCACTTCTCGCCATTGAGCACCCACCGGTCACCGTCGAGCTCCGCACGGAGGGTGAACTGTGTTGGGTCCGCGCCTCCTTGCGGTTCGGTCATTGAGAAGCAAGAAACAATCTGGCCGTGCAGCAATGGCGCAAGGTAGCGTGCCTTCTGCTCCTCGGTTCCGTAGTGCGCGAGAATCTCGGCATTGCCGGAGTCCGGGGCTTGGCAGCCGAAGATGACGGGGCCACACTTGGTCCGGCCCAGGATCTCATTGAGGAGAGCCAACTTGACCTGGCCGTATCCCGGCCCTCCCAGTTCCGGACCGAGGTGACACGCCCACAACTTGTGTTCGCGGACCACCTCTTGCAGCGGCGGAATGAGCTTGGCACGCACGTGATCGTTGATGTCGTAGGGATCGTCGACGACGTGGTCGAGTGGTTCGATTTCGGTGGTGACGAAGTGCTGGACCCAGTCCAGTACCTTCTGGTACTCGTCGTCCGTTTC
>DATCXA010000327.1:0-3743 GCA_036566085.1 Propionibacteriaceae bacterium | reverse complement strand
CCGATCAGCTGGCGCAGGTCGGCCTTGATGGGCAGCTTGTGGGTGCCGTCGCCTAGCGGCATGAAGGAGCTGCGGAACGGTTGGCCGTCAACACTCCCAGCGACTTTGACAAGCCCGCGGGTGCCGAAAAAATCGGCGCTCCAGTCCGTTACGACGTAGGTCCATCCACCCTTGGCGGAACTCTTGTGCAAGGTGGCGGCAAAGGTCTTATCGAGCGTCATGCTGGTCGTTGTCATAGTGTCTCCCTCGTCACTCTTCTCAAAAGACGCTGTACATCAGCGAGCCCGGAGTGGTCAGCGTCTGGCCCGTCTCCAGCCACGTCTTCAGGCCGGACAAGATCATCGGCCATCCGCCGTACAGCTCCGGCGGCGCGGTGTCGCTGAGCTGGTCGTGGGTCACGGTTAGGCGGCAGGAGTCCCCGACGGGCTCGATCTCCCAGGTCACTCGTGAGGTGCCCTCGCGCTCGGCTTCCTCGCTCCATAAGACGTGCATGGTCTGTATGAGCCGATGTGGTGGATCGACAAGGAGGTTCTCACCCTCGATAAGCGGGCCCTCGGCGCCGGGGTGGCTGAGCTCGTACCGCGATCCCGTTGTCCACTCAGAGTCGACGCTCGCTCCGAAGTGGTACTTCGCCCGGATAGCAGCGTCAGTGATCGCCTCCCAGAGCCGTTCCGGGCTTGTGCGGATGTAGATCTCGAAGACTTTCTCCATCGGGTGCTCCAGTTCTTGCTTCAGCCCGGCCAGACCGGCAGCCCATGGCTCGGTGTATTTGCTCACCCACCGGTCATGGATGAGGCGGATAGGAACGGGGTTGAGGTAGTGCAGCTTCTCTCGGCCCTGTCGTCGGCTGACAACAAGGCCGGCCTCCTCAAGCAGCCGCAGATGCTTGGCAACGGCGATCCGGGTCATGTCGTGGCCGGCGGTAAGCGCGACCAGGGTTTGGCCGTCCCGGGCAAACAGCGCATCAAGCAATGCCCGCCGCGTTGGATCAGCGAGAGCCCGAAACACCGTCTCCACAACTGTCACAATAGGAAACCAAATGGTTTCCTGTCAACCTCGGCGTGGTTATCACTCAGGACGTGGATGCACCCAGACCGATTGATGATCAACCAGTGGCTCCAGCAGGGCGGAAATTTCTGGGTCGGCATGATCTTGGAGTTGATTACTAGCAAGTTTTCGTGCGATACCAGCGACGAAATCGGCGATCTGGACCCGAGGTTCGCGGCCGGAATCGACGAGTCGGATCTCGGTCAGCTGGCGGCCTGGTTGGTTCGCGGCGTACGCAGTTGCGATGTCGGCGAGGCGCTCAGGTGTCAAAGCGGACTGCTCATCGTGTACCACTGAGAGGTTTTGGGCGTAGCTGCCCCAGTGGTGAACGGCGCGGTTGAGTGCAGGAAGTAGCGGCTCCATGAGAGGTGTCAGTTTGGGGTTCTCCAGGTACGAGGCCCTCGTTGCCTCGGCGACAGGCCGCGTGGACCGAAGCAGGTCCATGACCTCTCTGAGGTCGGCCGCTGTGCTGGAGCTTGCCATGTTGTCGACCGTCGCGTAGAAGGTCTGAACCGGCGTCTTCGGCAGCCACCGGTTGTTGGTCCGGAAGAGATTGGCCGACAAAGTGAGGAACTCCTGCCAGCGGGATCTTCCGTAGCTCTGCTCGCCGTGGCCGTAGAGCGCCAAGGCCATAGGTCGAGTACGCACATTTCGTCCAGGACTTGCGATTCCGGACACCGGCTGCCCGCCAAGGAGCACGTCGATCATGCGGGCGAGCACGAAGAAGCGGGTATCGGTGAGGTGAACGTACGCGTTGCCGTAGATCGGACTGCTGGGGCCGAGCAGCCAGAGCAGCACTGGGCGTCGACGGGGCCGCAAGATTTCGGGGGACTTATATTCCCCGGTGCCACGGGCGCCGATTTCGTGGCGAAGATGCTTGATCAACTCCGCGGCGATCTCGGGCTCGATGCGAATACTGGCGTGGGCAAAGACGGGGCTATG
The DNA here is from genome assembly GCA_036566085.1 of Propionibacteriaceae bacterium. Classification (GTDB taxonomy): domain Bacteria; phylum Actinomycetota; class Actinomycetes; order Propionibacteriales; family Propionibacteriaceae; genus Microlunatus. The sequence continues at coordinate 1,754 of DATCXA010000327.1, read as the reverse complement.
ACCAACGCCGACTAGGTTTCCGCCGGAGAATCCCGATTCGTCGCAGGCGATTTCGACATGTCGCACCACAGACGTCACAAGATCAAGAATGCACCAAGATCAACCGTCAACCTCCCGAGCCCGGGAGTACGCCACGAAAACGCGAGGGTGATCATGGCCCTGTGACTGAAACCGAGATCATCGAATACGTCAGCGGCCAACCGGGCGTAGTGACGGTTACCGCGAGCAAGGAGAACTCTGCGCCAGAGTCGGCGTGGGGCGACACGTTCTTCTTCTACGACCCCGAACGGAATCGGCCCGAGAACCAGCGACTGCCCTTCGCCACCGTCGTGGTTCACGACTATGTCGGCTGGGACACCGAGTCGCAGCTTGATCGCGACGGCATCTTCCGCGTCAACATCGCCGTTGGTCGAAGCGGCTTTGAGCAGCTCTTGGACTACCCGCCGGCACAGCATCAAGCCCATCACGAGGAGTTCGATTATGCGGCGACCGACGTCCTCATCCCGCATCCGACCTACGCCTCCCAAGGCTGGATCTCAGTCCTCAACCCGGCAGAGCGGACAAGCGTCCAGGTCCGGCAGCTCCTCGACGACGCGCATGCCCTTGCCGTACGCAGGCACGAGAGAAGACTGGATGCCCGCCAGACCTGAACCGCTGTATTGGACTGCCAGCCAGTGGCCTGATCCTCGGATACGGTGTCGGGCGTGCTTGCGGCCTCCAGACAGATAGCAAACAGACCCGGTCGCGTCATCAGCGCGATTGCCCCGACCGTCCTCCTGAGGGAGTCCTCCCACTCGCCGATGCGGCAGTCTGCTGGGCTCGGCTGGCAACGAACCGCAGCAGCCGGCCCCCAGCGCATCGGTTTCCGCACGTTCCAGCTCCTCGGCACCGCCGGCAACAGACTTGCCAGCAACGTCACTTATCGGCCGCGCCGATAGCTGCTCAGACAAGCGAGCGGGCCTAGGAGTGAACAGCGAATGACGGGAGGGCGGCCAGTCTGTGGCCTGTTGGCGGTCTATTCCAGGAGGAATGCTCGATGTTCGTCAGCGTGAAAGGAGCCCTTCATGGACGTTGCAGACACCAACGCCAGCACCGGATTTGCCCTCAGCCGCGTGCTGCCTGGCACGCCGGCTGAGGTGTTTGACCATTTCACGAACCCAGCCCTCTTCTCCCGCTGGTTCATTGTTGAGGGCTTCACCACACCGGCGTCGCGCGTGAACCTCGACCCGCGCCCCGGCGGAACGATTAGCGCGGTGATGGTGCCCGACGAGGACGGTCCGGAGATCCCATTCACTGCCGCGTACGGCATCGTGGAGCCGCAACGACGGATTCAGTTCAAGTTCACTGATCCGACTGAGACCGTGACGATCTCCTTACTTGATCTTGCTGAGGAGGGTACGCAGCTGACCTATTCCAACGTTGGTGCAGCGCTGACCGGACGAGCCGAGGCCCTCATTGGAGTCGAGCGAATGCTCGATGCACTGGAGAGTTCTCTGGCCGATCTGCGCCGGTGATGCCGGTTCCATTGGCCTTGTTTCCCGGTATCGGTACCGCGGTCAACGTCGCGACCGTAGTGATTGGCTCGAGCCTCGGGCTACTGCTCGGGGCACGGCTCCCCACGCGAACCAGGGACACCGTGACTGATGCCCTGGGCCTGGTGACCCTGCTAATCGGCGCCCTATCCGCGGCCGAGGTCGGCTCGGCTGCGCTGGCCGCCGCGGTCGGTTCGTCAGCACCGGTACTCATCGTGCTCG
>DATCXA010000323.1:0-5653 GCA_036566085.1 Propionibacteriaceae bacterium | reverse complement strand
GCGATCAGGCGCTGCTGCCATTGCGGGCCGGGGAGTCAGCTACCTTCCAGCCGTACGACTGGGAAGCCGACGATGGGCGGCTTGGACCGCCGAAGACCATTCCGGCGGCGCACCTGATCATCGTTGAGGGCGTTTACGCCGCACGGCCAGAGTTCGCTGATCTGGTGGATGTCGCCGTCTACCTGGGCGTTGATCCGCAAATCCGTGCCCGCCGGTATGCGGAGCGCGAAAACGATCCAGACTGGGTGAGCTTCTGGGAGCGTGGCGAGGCCTATTACTTCAGCACTCTCCGACAGCGGGCCAGCTTCGATATCCAGCTGGATGCCGAAGAGTTGAACTGACGTACTCGATCACTCAGGCTTCGCCACGCCCTCAACTCTTGCCAAGGCCTCGAAGTCTGCCCTGTCCTTGGCGGCTTCGGCCCGGCCCTTCCCGATGAAGCTTTGCTTGCCAGCCTTGAGGAGCGCCAGAGGAATCGTCCGGCAACTCACTCCCCGAAGCTCGCGGCGGCCCGAACCGAAAGGCTCGGGCGACCACATCAGGGGCTGATCAAAGGGAATGAGCACCCCGCCGTCGGCGGCGCGCACTACGAACGTGAACTCGACCTCCATGCCGTGTAACTGGTATCGGGTCCCAACAACCTCGTCGACGGCCGGGGTATGCCGCCACCCATTGCTGAGCAAAGCCGCCTTGATCGCGTCCTTATCCGACTGCCACGCCGCGACGTCGATGTCCTCGTGATCTCGGGTGACCGAACGGACCCAAAAGTCGACCGCCCAGCCTCCGAATATCCAGTAGTCGATGTCGTGCTCCTCCAGCGAACTGTCGAGACCCGCGATCGCGGCCAGTTGCTGCTGAGCTCGCTGCATATCCATAGTGGCTGCAATTAAAGCAACTGTAGAGCTGGCTTGTGCTGCCGCTGCAACCCGAGGAAGGAAGGGCTCAGCTTCCTTGCAGAGTTGGGATCTGGGCGGTCTCAAGGCTCTTTGCACCCAACGCGCCGAACCGTCCGTACAAAGTCGTAGACTCATGCGTGATGACTTAGTGAAGTTTTTCACTAAGTCCCGGGAAGAGACTTCATGGACACAGTTCAGGGAGAATGTCATGTCAGTCACCACGAATGGGCCCGGCCCGTGCGCGGAACCTGACGGACGCGATCGTTCGAGTGCGCCGGCCATCGATGCCGACGTCGTCGTCGTCGGCGCTGGACCAGCTGGATCCGCGACAGCCACACATCTGGCACGTCATGGTCTCCGAGTCTCCCTGTTGGAGAAGAGCAAGTTTCCCCGCGAGAAGGTCTGCGGCGATGGTCTCACACCACGCGGCACCCGCCAGCTCATCCGGCTCGGCATTGACACCTCCGAGGCGGCCGGCTGGTTGCATAACAAGGGCCTGCGTATCTACGGCGGCGCCCGTCCGTTTGAGCTGCCCTGGCCCGATCTTGCCGACTTCCCGTCCTACGGACTGGTCCGCCCACGAGCTGATTTCGATGACTTGCTGGCGCGCCATGCCGTGGCGGCGGGGGCCTCGCTGTACGAGCTGGCCAACGTGATCGAGCCGATCCTGGACTCCCGCACCGGCCGCATCGTCGGCGTTCGCACCAAGGACGGCCGCCGCTTTACCGCCCCAATGGTCGTTGCTGCCGACGGAAACTCGACCCGACTCAGTCTTGCCATGGGGCTCCCTCGGCGCGAGGACCGGCCCATGGGCGTTGCTGTCCGCACCTACTTCAGCAGCCCGCGGCACCGCGACGACTACCTGGAGTCCTGGTTGGAGTTATGGGAGGGCAAGCCCGGCAAAAGCGCGTTGCTGCCGGGCTACGGGTGGATCTTCGGCATGGGCGATGGCACCTGCAATGTTGGCCTGGGCATCCTGAACACCTCCGCAGCCTTCGGCAAGACCGATTACAAGGACTTGCTCAAGCGCTGGCTTGACAACACACCTTCCGATTGGGGCTTTCGCAGTCAGAACATGATCAGTCCGGTGCGCGGCGCGGCGTTGCCTATGGGCTTCAACCGCCAGCCACACTACGGACGTGGCTTGTTGCTTGTCGGAGACGCCGGCGGCATGATCAACCCGTTTAACGGCGAGGGCATCGCCTACGCCATGGAGTCTGCCGAGATCGCGGCCAACGCTATGGTCGATGCCCACGAGCGAGGGCCCGGCGGCCCGGCGGCCGAGCGGGCGCTGCAGTCCTATCCGATCAAGCTGAAGGCCGCGCTCGGCGGCTACTACACGCTGGGTCGAGTCTTTGTGAGGTTGATTGGCCATCCGAAGGTCATGCGGGTCTGCACCACGTACGGACTGCCCCGTCAAACCCTGATGCGGTTCACGTTGAAACTGCTTGCGAACCTGACCGATGCCAGCGAGGGTGACGCGATGGACAAGCTGATCAACTCGCTGTCCAGGATTACCCCGGCGGCATGATCGACTCGGGTAGCTGTGGAAGGGAGGCCGGTTTATGAGTCCTTACATCGGTATCGTGATCTTGCTCGCGATTGCCTCCGGGTTCGTGGCGCTCACCATCCTGACCAGCGTGCTGGTTGGGCCGGGGCGGTTCAATCGAGCCAAGTACGACTCGTACGAGTGTGGCATCGAGCCGACGCCGCAGCCTGTTGGTGGCGGCCGGTTTCCGGTGAAGTACTACATCACCGCCATGCTCTTCATCGTCTTCGACATTGAAATCGTCTTTCTCTATCCCTGGGCCGTCGCATTTGATCAGATGGGCGTCTTCGCGCTTGTTGAGATGATCTTGTTCATTGCAGCGGTGTTCATTGCGTACTTTTATGTGCTGCGACGCGGTGGACTGGACTGGGATTGAGGATGCAAGCAAGTAGGAGTGTTGGCTGAGATGGGCCTTGAGGAGAAGCTTCCCAGCGGTGTATTGCTAACCACCGTTGAGAACTTGTTTGGGTATATGCGGAGCGCGGCGTTCTGGCCGGCCACCTTCGGTCTGGCCTGCTGCGCCATCGAGATGATGACCTACGGTGCGCCGCGTTACGACTCCGGCCGGTGGGGCCAGGAGGTATTTCGGGCTTCGCCCCGGCAGGCAGACCTGATGATCGTCGCCGGCCGCGTGAGCCAGAAGATGGCGCCGGTGCTCCGCCAGATCTATGACCAGATGCCTAACCCGAAGTGGGTTCTTGCCATGGGCGTGTGCGCGAGTACCGGCGGAATGTTCAACAACTATGCGATCGTGCAAGGAGTTGATCACGTCGTGCCGGTCGATATGTACCTGCCGGGTTGCCCGCCGCGGCCGGAGATGTTGATCGACGCCATGTTCAAGCTACGGGACAAGGTGCGCCATATGCCGATCGGCCTCGATGCGATCGAGGCGGCTCGAGATCAGGAGCAGCGGCAGTTGGAGGCCCCGTCGCTCATTGAGCAGAAGGGCCTGCTCCGATGACCGAAGGCACTCCTCCTCGCAAAACGCCGCGCAAGAGAACGCGTCGATCAGCGGCGCCCAAAGATGTGCGCCCTGAGTCTGACGAGATGAGCCCTGGGCCCGTCCAAGGGCAAGATGATGGCGCTTCGACAAGCTCAGCCCCCAGTGCAGACGAGGGCGCTTCGACAAGCTCAGCCCCCAGCGCAGACGAGGGCGCTTCGACAGGCGCAGCGGACATTCATAAGGAATCTGACGAGAAGGCTTCCATCAAGGGTGCGGTTCCGGAGGGTGAGTCGGAACCGGATGCCGGAACCAAACCAGAGTCTCTAACAGGTGAAGCGCCCGAGGTCAGCTCAGAGGCAACAGCCGCGGAAGAGGACGAAGCGCAACTAGCCACCACAGAGCCGACCGCTGAGGTGCTTCAGGTCCGAAAGGGCATGTTCGGCGTCAAGGGCACGGGCGACACCTCGGGATATGGCGGCCTGACTCGCACAATCGAGTTCCCGGCACCGGCAACTCCGCCATTCGGCGGCTGGTGGGACCAGGTTTATGAGCGCATCGGCGCATTGATTCCGAACTTCAGCGACGTGATCACAGAGGTGGTCATCCACCGCGGCGAGATCACCTTCCATGTCGCGCGGCAGCATCTACCAGAGTTCGTCCGATATCTACGAGACGACGCTCACCTGCGTTTCGAGTTCTGCAGCAGTGTGTCGGGCGTGCACTATCCGGCCGACAAGGGTCGCGAGCTGCACGCGGTCTATCACCTGCAGTCCATGACTCACAATCGGCGGATTCGACTCGAAGTCTCCGTACCCGACACTGACCCACACATTCCATCGGTGGTGGCGACCTACCCGACCGCTGACTGGCACGAGCGCGAGACCTACGACATGTTCGGCATCATCTTCGACGGTCATCCCGCCCTGACGCGGATCCTGATGCCTGACGACTGGCCCGGCTACCCACAGCGCAAGGATTACCCGCTCGGTGGCATTCCCGTGGAGTACAAGGGCGCAACCGTTCCACCCCCAGATCAAAGGAGGTCGTACTCATGAGCACGACCGACGAGCGCATCCGGCCTGAGGCAGACCAAGGACCCACCGCCACAGAGGAAGAGCAGGATCCGTTCGGCATCGGCGGCGAAGCAGCCGAGGGCCACGTCTATACCGTCACCGGACAGGACTGGGACTCCCTGGTATCCGAGCAGGCCGAGCGCGGCGATGAGCGCATCGTGGTCAACATGGGTCCGCAGCATCCCTCGACCCACGGCGTACTCCGGCTGATCTTGGAACTGGAAGGTGAAACGGTCACCGAGGCCCGCTGCGGCATCGGTTACCTGCACACCGGCATCGAGAAGAACATGGAGTTCCGCAACTGGACCCAGGGCGTCACCTTCTGCACGCGGATGGACTACTTATCGCCGTTGTACAACGAGACCACGTACTGCCTGGGCGTCGAACGGCTACTGGACATCGAAGCTGAAATCCCGGAGAAGGCAAACGTTCTTCGGGTGCTGATGATGGAGCTCAATCGCCTCTCCTCCCATTTGGTCTGCATTGCGACCGGCGGTATGGAGATCGGCGCGTTGACCGTGATGACCATTGGATTCCGGGAGCGGGAGAAGGTGCTGGACGCCTTCGAGTTGATCACCGGTCTACGGATGAATCACGCCTACATCCGCCCCGGCGGGGTTGCCCAGGACCTCCCCGACAAGGCGCTGGACTTCGTCAAGGACCTCGTCGTATGGATGAGAAAGCACCTGCCGGAGTACGCCGCCTTCTGTAATGAGAACCCGATCTTCAAGGGCCGCCTCTCCGGGGTCGGCTACCTCGATCTTGCCGGCTGTATGGCCTTAGGCATCACTGGTCCGCCGCTGCGGGCAACCGGCTACGACTGGGACCTGCGGAAGAAACAGCCCTACTGCGACTACGAAACCTACGACTTCGAGGTGCAGACCTGGGACACCATGGACGCCTACGGGCGGTTCCGAATCCGGCTCAACGAGATGTGGGAGAGCCTCAAGATCGTCGAACAATGTGTGGAGCGGCTGGAGAAGATGCGGGGCGCCCCGATCATGATCGGCGACAAGAAGATCGCATGGCCGGCGCAGCTGTCGATCGGTTCGGACGGCATGGGCAACTCCAACGACTACCTCAGGCACATCATGGGTGAATCCATGGAGGCGCTGATCCATCACTTCAAGCTGGTTACCGAGGGCTTCCGGGTTCCGCCGGGTCAGGCCTACGTCCCCATCGAGAGCCCCCG
>DATCXA010000318.1:0-4362 GCA_036566085.1 Propionibacteriaceae bacterium | reverse complement strand
TCGGCGGTGCGCCGCTTGTTCGCCGCTGCCACTCGAGCGGCGATCGCGGGACGTAGATTCTCCGCCGCGATCTGAGCTGCCGCTTCGCGAGTCGCCCTATCCGCCACCTGGAGTTTCTTCTGTCGAGCATCGCTGCTGGCTGATTGTGCTGCCCGGCTGATCTCGTCGGCGGTCTTGGCCAACAGTTCGTCCCGCTGGGCGGCCTGCTCCCCGACCAGGGCATCCCGAACGGCGGCGCTTCTGGACGACTGATTGCTCGCGGACGTGTTACGTCTCCCGAATGCAGCAAGCGCTGGATCTTTGACCGATTGCTTGGCGCGTTGCTGGTCGACCGTTTCAACGGGCGCTGTAGCGACTGTCGGGGAAGTGTCCGGGACAGCGGACAGGTCATGCGTTGTTTCCGCATTGGTCGTCAGGCCTACCGCCGCTGCCACGGCGAGGCCTAGGGCAGAGACGCCAAGTGCGGCAAACCCGTGCCAGAGCCAGCCCTTGCCCTGATCAGGCTCAGGCTCACTGCTGACGTCTTGATCACCCTCGCGTTCGGTCTGCTGTTCCCCGGACAGCTCCCTCATCCCTTATTTGCCGGCGCCGGTACGCAATCGGGCCCTGACCCCCGATCTCGCATTCCAGGTGCAGCAAGCCGCCTGAACGGTGCGCCAACTGCTTGTCTGATCTCTAGTTCCGTCTTTGACTGGACCCCCGAAGCAGGCCAGACAACGTGTGAAAGATAACAAGCAGGTCACGGAAACCTCAATGGGTTACGAGACCCGCGCAAATTATTTACGAGTCCAAGCCTCAGGATCTGCTGGGCGTACCGTCCGGGTCGAGCTCACGCAACGCTTGAGTGATCGTAAAGGCGATTCGTCCGTTGTTGGGCATCGAGAGATGGCCGATGCCGCGTACGGGGATGTTCTGCACGTTGAGATCAGGATGATCGATCCGAGCGTTGCGACTGGGCACCACCAAGTGGTCGATGTCGCTGTAGAACGCGATAAACCTCGTGTGGCATTGTGGCGCCGGCTCGGCCAGCTCGTGGATTACCGAGGAGTTCGGCGTGAGTTGACGCACCAAGGGGAGCAGCGGGGCGCTCCACGCCAGCTGAGTGCCCTGGTGTGGCGTACCGAGCGTTACCAATGTGTGTACGAGTCGATCGCCGCCCAGTCGCTGCACGTAATAGCGCGCTATCAGGCCGCCAAGGCTGTGTCCGATGACATGGATTCGTTCGTAACCGGTGGCCGCGGACAGGTCCTCGATGGCCTCGCCCAACCGTGCAGCGGCCCCTGGAATGCTGTCGGTCAACAGGCCGTAGTCGTACGTGGAGAGCGTTTGAAACCCGCGGCGACGCAGCGTGTACTCCAGCACCGTGAAGATTGCGTGGTTGTCGATGATCCCGTGCACGAGCACAATCGGCGTCTCGGCTGCGTCAACCCGGTAATGGAACAGTCCACGTTGTTCGGGGCTGAGGCCTCTCAAATCATGACGGCGGCGGTCAGCGACGGCACGAGTGGACGTGGAGAGCAATCCGAATGGATACATCACAAGATGGGCGGTGGCCCAGGCGGCTTCGATGGCCAGTCCAGAGGCCACGCGCGGCATGTCGAGCGCCACAAGCCGCGACAACGCCGCGGATGAGAGGCCCCTGTTCACACTGGCCCGCACAACAGAATATTACTGAGTAGTAGTTTGGACGTCGTGGAATCGGATGTGCTGTCATCCTCAAATCCACTTCAGCCCGCGAATCCACTTCGAATTGTTGTGGCGAAGCCAGGACTTGACGGTCACGATCGCGGTGCCAAGGTGGTCGCCCGCGCGCTGCGTGATGCGGGCATGGAAGTGATCTACACCGGGCTTCACCAAACGCCGGACCAGATCGTCGCTACCGCGCTCGCAGAGGATGCCGACGCCATTGGCCTCTCGGTGCTTTCAGGGGCGCACATGACGTTGTTCGCCAAGGTGATCGAGCTCCTGCGGAAGGCCGATGCTGAAGACATCGTGGTCTTCGGCGGTGGCATCATCCCAGAGGCGGACCGGCAGGCTTTGGCGGAGATGGGCGTCGCCCAGATCTTCACACCGGGCGCAACGATGAGCGACATCGTTTCCTGGGTGCGTGCCAACGTGGGGCTGGCACGGCGCGTTGATGCGGGCTGAGCTGATCGAAGCCAAGCGACTGATGGCGCCCTTCGACTGGCTCAGGGCACGGCTAGAGGCGCCAGCCGGGACGGTACTGGTCATCCGTGAATCATGCGGATGTGGTGTGGCATCAGCTGACGCCTCTCCGCATGCAGGGCCCTAGTCACAGCTAGGCTTCGGTTCGTCTGTCTGGCGGGCATGGAGGCAAGAGTGGATCTGTACGAGTACCAAGCGCGTGACATCTTCGAGACCCACGGGATTCCGGTGTTGCGCGGCATCACAGCGACCACTCCTGCTGAGGCCAGGGATGCTGCCGCGGCTCTCGATACCCCAGTAGTCGTCGTCAAGGCGCAGGTCAAGACCGGCGGCCGCGGCAAGGCAGGGGGCGTCAAGATCGCCAAGAGTCCGAGGGAGGCGGAGGCGCGTGCTGCCGAGATCCTCGGCCTGGACATTAAGGGGCACATCGTCAGGACCGTCATGGTTACCGAGGGCGCCGACATTGCCGAGGAGTACTACTTCTCCCTGTTACTGGATAGGGCTGAACGCCGTTATCTCGCCATGTGCTCCAAGGAAGGCGGGATGGATATCGAGACCCTTGCCGCAGAGCGCCCCGAAGCCTTGGCTCGGATCCCGGTGGACCCCAGAGCGGGAATCGACCAGGTCACGGCCGCTGAGATTGTTGCTGCCGCCGGCTTCTCGGGGCCAGATGCCGCCGAGATTGCGCGGGTGATCCAGCTGCTCGGTGCCGTGTATCAGAAGGAGGACGCGACCCTGGTCGAGGTCAACCCGCTGGTGAAGACCGCTGATGGCAAGATCATTGCGCTCGATGCCAAGGTCTCCCTCGACGAAAACGCCGCATTCCGCCATCCCGACCATGCTGCGCTGGCCGACAAATCTGCTGAGGACCCGCTCGAGGCGGCAGCGAAGGCCAAAGGGCTCAACTACGTCAAGCTCGACGGGTCAGTAGGGGTCATCGGCAATGGCGCCGGGCTGGTCATGAGCACGCTCGACGTTGTCGCGTACGCAGGCGAGGAATTCCCCGGATCACCGAGGCCCGCGAACTTCCTCGATATCGGCGGCGGCGCCAGTGCGGAGATCATGGCCAATGGTCTGGAGATCATCATCAGTGACAAGCAGGTGAAGAGCGTCTTCGTCAACGTTTTTGGCGGGATTACCGCGTGCGACGCGGTGGCCAACGGGATTGTGCAGGCCTTCCAGCTACTGGGCAGTCGTGGTGAGCACATCGAGGTCCCACTGGTCGTACGGCTGGACGGCAACAACGCGGAGCTGGGCCGGCAGATCCTTGCCACTGCGGACCTGCCAAGGCTGGAGCAGGTCGACACCATGGATGGTGCTGCCCGCCGGGCGGCCGAGTTGGCCGCAAGCTGAAAGGGCAGGTGACGTCATGGCAATCTTTCTCAACTCCGAATCCAAAGTCATCGTTCAGGGGATGACCGGCTCTGAGGGGCGGAAGCACACCCAGCGCATGATGAACGCCGGCACACAGATTGTCGGCGGCGTGACCCCTGGCAAAGGCCGTCAGGTGGTCGAGTTCCAGCGGGGGAGTGTACCGGTCTTCAATTCGGTCGGCGAGGCGATGGCTGCCACAGCAGCCAACGTGACTGTGATCTTCGTTCCGGCGAAATTCACCTTGTCAGCAGCTGTTGAGGCAATCGAGGCAGGCATTCCGCTTGCGGTTGTGATTACCGAGGGAGTGCCCGTCAAGGACACGGCCGAGTTCTTTGCCTTGTCAGAGTCAAGCTCAACACGGCTCATCGGGCCAAACTGCCCGGGTATCATCTCGCCGGGGCAGTCCAACGCAGGTATTATCCCAGCCGACATCACCAAGGCAGGGCGCATCGGGCTGGTGTCCAAGTCGGGCACATTGACCTATCAGATGATGTACGAGCTGCGCGATTTCGGGTTCTCCTCGGCAGTCGGCATAGGCGGCGACCCGATCATTGGCACCACACATATCGACGCGCTGCAGGCGTTCGAGGAAGACCCAGAAACCGACGCCGTTGTGATGATCGGAGAAATCGGTGGTGATGCGGAGGAGCGGGCTGCGGAGTACATCGCGGACCATGTGACCAAGCCGGTGGTCGGCTACGTTGCAGGCTTTACCGCGCCGGAAGGCAAGACGATGGGCCACGCTGGCGCCATCGTGTCGGGCTCATCGGGAACTGCCGCCGCCAAGAAGGAAGCCTTGGAGGCTGCGGGGGTGAAGGTCGG
>DATCXA010000293.1:0-17549 GCA_036566085.1 Propionibacteriaceae bacterium | reverse complement strand
GGAGCTGGAGGCGCAGGTGGTGTCCGACGGCGACCCGCGCGAACCTCCGGGCGTCATCGACGACGATCGCCTCCGGCTGATCTTCACCTGCTGTCACCCGGCGCTCGCGATGGAGACCCGCGTGGCACTGACGCTGCGCATGGTCGGCGGTCTGACCGTGCCCGAGATCGCCCGTGCCTTCCTGGTGCAGGAGGCCGCCATGGGGCAGCGGATCACCCGCGCGAAGGCCAGGCCATCGCGGTCGCCGAGCTTGACGGACGGGAGGTGGCACTGGCGGCCGTCGACCGTCTGTCGGACGAGTTGGCCGGCTATCACGCCTACCATGCGACCCGCGCCGACATGCTGCGCCGGCTGGGCCGCAGTCAGAAGTCGCGCGCGGCGTACGACAAAGCCATCGAGCTGGCAGGCAACACCGCCGAGACCGCCTACCTGACACGCCGCCGGGACCAGCTGGGGTAGTAGTGCCCGTGAACCCCGTGCAAAGCGGCCGCACCTTCGTCCGCCTCCTCACCTCCCCAATCCCGACCGCCACTAGACCTGCCGAAACCTTGACTCATGACACAAGAAGGCTGACATCCACAGCGGCGATATCGCACTGTTGTCGATTGCACTCTGACGGGCGACCCGCCAGGTTCGCCTCCTTCGTCGCTCGCCACCAAGCCCCCAGCGTCCCGCCCAACCGACCCGGCGAGCTCCTGCAGTCGGCGATGCGTGCTGCCCGTCATAGTGCAGTTGCTTGACCTGACCCGCCATAATCCGAATGACAGCGTCATCGGGTTTTGTGGAGTCTTAAGCCCAGGAAGGAGGTGCGGTGATGTCAGCGGTGATTGTTCTCAACACCGACAACACGGCTCTGCACACAGTTTCGATCAAGCACGCGATTCTTATGTTGGTCCGCGAGGTTGCGATCGTTGAGGAAGCCCGCGACGGACACCGCATCGGCCCATATCCGTGGCCCCTGGTCTTGCGTCTGATTCGCTACGTGAAGACCACTTTCCTGTACGCCCGCACGCCGGCTTGGTCCAAACGGGGCGTACTCCGCCGTGATCATCATCGGTGCGCCTACTGCGAGGGCACCGCAGATACTGTTGATCACCTGTTGCCGCAGTCCCGGGGAGGCACCAATAGCTGGCAGAACACCGTGGCAGCATGCACTCGGTGTAATAACCGCAAGGCCAACCGGACCCCAGCTGAGGCCGGGATGAGTCTGGCCTGGAAGCCAAGTGTGCCGACTTGGCGAGATGCCTACCATCGCCGGAACTGATGCCCATCTGGGATCCCAGCATCTACCTGGAGTTCGCCGATGAGCGTTCTCGACCGTTTGTCGATCTTCTGAGCCGAGTCGGGGCCGCTAACCCGCAGGTGGTGGTCGACCTGGGATGCGGACCCGGTCAGCTCACCGCCTTATTGGCCGAGCGTTGGCCCGGAGCGCAGATTCTGGGTTTGGACTCTTCGCCCGAGATGATCACCCAAGCCGAGAAGCTTGCCGGCCCGCGGGTGAAGTTTCAGGTGCAGGACCTTCGTGACTGGCGGCCGGAGATGCCGGTGGATGTGATCATCAGCAATGCCACGCTGCAGTGGGTTCCAGGGCACCGCGAGCTACTGCCGCTTCTCGTCTCATCCCTCGTACTCGATGGATGGCTGGCCTTTCAGGTGCCGGGAAACTTTGACGAGCCCAGCCATCAGCTGCTTCGTCAGTTGGCTGCCGATCCCCGCTACGCGCCGATGCTGACAGATGTCGCTTGGCCGGCCTCAGCCGATGCGGCGGAATATCTCGATGATCTTGCCGAGCTGGCATGCACAGTAGATTGCTGGGAGACGACCTACCTGCACGTGCTGAGTGGGCCCAACCCGGTCTTCCGGTGGATCTCAGGAACCGGTGCCCGGCCAGTGCTCCAGGCGCTGCCCGATGATCATCGGAAACAGTTCGTTGCCGAGTATCAACAGCTGCTGGACGACGCTTACCCGGCCCGGCCGTATGGCACCGTACTGCCCTTCCGGCGCATCTTCGTCGTCGCTCACCGAAGCCGTCAGGACTCTAGACAGAGACTTGCTTTTGATCACTGACCCACAAGCCGACCAGGCCGCGGAAATGACTCATGAACCGCTCGCGCTCGTGCTCGGGGTACGTCAGATTGACTGTCTCGGTCAGCATGCGGTCGAAGTCGGGCGATGACACCCAGTCCAGAACCAGATCGTCGATTTCTGGCAGCGCGGTGGCGCAGAAATCCAGATAACGCTCCTTCTCGAAATGCTGGTCGGCCAGCTGCTGGTAGCGCTCGAGCTTGGCCTCGTAGCTGAGATCCGGATTGTCGGCAATCGCGAACCACGGGTCGGTGTCGACGTGCATCTTGGCGCGGCGCCCAGTCGCAGCGCAGAAGGCGGTCCACTTGATCAACGACTTCATGGCCCATGGGAAGTAGTAGTGCAGCGACGTCACCGCCACATCAGGGCAGGCGTTGGCGTAGTCGATGGGTATCACGGTCTCGCCTTGGACCAACATCTCGCAGGAATTGAACTCCCAGCGGAAGAACGCGTTCACGGTCTGGGTGATCGTGGTCGCTTCCAGGCCGACCTTTGAAGAGAGAAACTCATGATCAACCGCGTAGCGTTCATGCATTGGCAGGTCTGGGCGAAAGTGCATCACCATCGTCTCCGGCCCGATGGTCAGGGCTCGGGCGAAGACGTCATAGGGCTCCACAGACTTCTGCAAATGCATCAGCATCTCGCCGGAGTCGTCGTACGCCGTCATCAACTCGGCCTGGTTCCTGACCTTGGACACTCCTCGCCAGCCGCCGCCGTCAAAGGGCTTCATAAAGAGCGGATAGCCCATTTCGTCAGCGATCGCGGCTAGATCGAAGTGGTCGTTGTAGTTCCGCGACGTGTACGCCCAGCGGACGTTGTCGATCGGGTTCTTATACGGCACCAGCACCGTGTCAGGCACGTTCATGCCGAGCCGGATCAGCGCACAGTACGCGGAGTGCTTCTCCATCGACTGGAATGTGAACGGCGAGTTCATCAGGTACGCGTCGTCCATCAACGCCACCTTCTTCAGCCACTCCCGTGGGTGGTAGTACCAGTACGCCAGCCGATCGATGACGACTTGGTGCCTGGCGGGGTCGCGCAGGTTGAACGGGTGAATGCGTACCCGCTCGGTATCCAAAATGTGATCAACACCCTCGTACCGGAAGAGATCGAGACGGCCCGCGATCGCTTCGAAGGCCTGTGGCCAGTCCTCCTCAGCACCGAGCAGCAGACCTACCAGGTGACGATTTACAGACACGCTCAACCTCCTTGGTGATCGTTCAACTCAGAGGCGCAGGGTTGGTGAGCGAGCTCATGCCAGTTCACCTGACCATCTCCTGTCACCCGATACTGGCCTCGCTTGATACGGCCCGCAAGGTGTCGGGAAGGCGGAGCCCGTCGCGCCTCAGCTCGAGTTCGGCCAGCTTATTGATCACCTCCCGATCACCGGACCGCCAGGCCGTAACCGGGTCATCGCTGATCTCTGCCAGCACGTAGAGCGGCTGGGCGGCCATGGCCCGGAGTGCGAAGAGGTCGAGGTCGGCGAGCGTGTCCAAGAAAACTTGGGAGGCCCGAGCCTGGCGGAAGAACCGGATGCGGCGCGGCAGCCAGAACGCCACCACGATCGTCACGGGAATGAGGAAGACAAGCCAGCCGACAATCAGCGCCAGCCGTTCGATGCTGTCGACCTGCTGGTTGGCAGAGGTGATCAAGTTGCCGAGGGTCACCGAGGCAGCGTCTAGGGGACGTCGGAGCTGCTCGCCCGCAACCGGGACCTTAGCTGCTTCGCCTGCAGCCTCACGAAAGTTCTCTGCCAATCGCATCGCCGTCCGCGCTGTTTCCCGTGCCGGTACCGCGAGTACCTCGATCACCCCGTGGACAAAGATCCCGACAATTGCCCAACCCGCCGTCCAGAGCAGAACGAAACCATCCCCGAACAATTGGCCGATCATCTTCGCTGGACGCTTAGCGTAGATGCCCATGGCCGCGACACTACCCATGATTGACGCAGATGGCAGGATGACCCGATGCCGCTGAGTAAGGATCTTCGACGGCCTCAGGCTGGATTCGTCCGATTCGCATGCCTCTTGTTGGTCGTCCTCATGTCGGTCGCAGGATGCGGGATCTCGCTTCCCAACCTGAATCCGGAGAAAGAAAGTGATTCCCTTGACCGCGCCGCAGCAGCGCTCGCGGCGGGCCTCAGTGCTAAGGATCTTTCCCCAGTGCCGTTCGTCGGAGCCTCCGGTACAGCGATCAACGACCTGTTCCAGCCGCTTGTCTCAGGTATGGGCCCGTTGAAGCCCGGGGTGACAGTGGTCTCTGTGTTGCGAGATGGATCCTCGGCGACCGCGAGGCTGTCGTTCAGTTGGACCTTCCCTGGTGTCCCCGAGCGGTGGACCTATGAGACGGCAGCCAAGCTGGCTGAGGAGGCGGACCAGTGGAAGACCAGCTGGCAACCGAGCATCGTGCAACCGCAGCTCGACGGCACGAACCGACTGTCCCAACGGCGCCTGTATCCCGGCCGTGGCGAGCTGCTCGGGGAGGACGGCGATCCGATCGTGACTGAGCGGGGCGTATTCCGGATTGGGATCGACAAATCCAAGGTGAGCGGCGACAAGGCAAAAGCATCCGCAGTCCGGCTCGCCAAGGTGGTCAAGATCGATCCCGCGGCGTACGCGTCAAAGGTTGCTGCCGCCAGCAACGGCGCCTTCGTGCTGGCCATCGTGTTTCGCATGGATGCATCGGATCTGCCACTCGGGTCCAAGATTCGTGCCATCCCAGGGGCGCTCTCGATCCGGACCACTCAGATGCTGGCGCCAACCCGCGACTTTGCCCGGCCGATCATCGGAACCGTTGGCGAGGCAACGAAGGAGGATGTCGATCGGTCCGGTGGTGCGGTAGTTGCCGGAGATCAGGTCGGGCTATCCGGCCTGCAGAAGCGCTATGACGCACAGCTCCGCGGCACGCCCGGCGTACGAGTCCGACTGTCTGCCGCCAAACCGAGCGGCAGCTCAGCGACCCCATCTCCGACGCCCTCACCAGCCGCGGAGGCCGAGCCGATCGTGCTGTTCGAGGTGAAACCTGTGCCCGGCAAGCCGGTGACCACGACGCTGAACCTGGGGCTTCAAAAGCTTGCGGAAAAGACACTCGCGACGACGAAACCGGCGAGCGCTCTGGTTGCTATCCGGCCTTCGACGGGGACGATTGTTGCGGCGGCGAATGGGAAAGGCAATCGTGGGCAATCACTCGCCACGCTGGGTCGGGCAGCTCCCGGCTCGACCTTTAAGATCGTCTCCGCGCTGGCACTGCTGCGGGCCGGGCTTACGCCACAGTCGTCGGTGAAATGCCTGCCGAGTGTGACGGTGAACGGCCGCAAGTTCCACAACTACAGCGACTATCCGCGTAATCATCTCGGCATCATCCCGTTCCGGACGGCGCTCGCGCAGTCATGCAATACGGCCTTCATCGGTCAGCGGGGCAAGCTCGACGAGGGTGCGCTGCGAGACGCCGCGGTCTCGCTCGGCTTCGGCACCGACTACGACGTCGGCTTTGCGTCATTCTTCGGCTCAGTGCCAGACGATCCCTCGGCGACTGGTCGCGCGGCTGCCATGATCGGCCAGGGCAAGGTTGAGGCCTCACCGATGGCGATGGCTGCTGTGGCAGCGTCTGTCGCCGCAGGTGGGACCGTGATACCGCATCTCATCGACGGGACGCAGCCCACGCCAAAGGGAAAGCCGCTGACCAAACAGGAGGCTCGTCAGCTGCGCCAGATGATGCGTGCAGTGGTGACCGATGGCAGCGGCCGGGTGCTCGGCAACCTGGCCGGTCCCGCGGTGCTGGCCAAGACCGGCACTGCGGAGTACGGCGCATCGAAGCCGCTGAAGACGCATGCTTGGATGATCGCTGCGCAGGGTGATCTTGCTGTTGCTGTGTTCGTCAACGATGGCAAGTCAGGTTCGGGCACGGCTGGACCTCTGCTGCGGACCTTCTTGGCCAAGGCCCGCTAGCCCGATCATGCTCGTGGCCTTCTAACCGCGACCGACCATCCTTGTTCGTCACCCTCCACCAACCCGGCCGACTCGAGCGCGGTCAGCGCACTTAGGCAGGTTGGAACACTCACGCCCCCGGCGAGGGCAATATCTCCCACGGAGACGCGACGGCGGGCTGGAATTGCCTCAAAAACCGCGAGCTGAGTCTCGGTCAGCGCATCGGTCGCTCTGCTCTGACCATGGCTTAGGGGCAGCATTGCCTCACCCATGTCCGAGATCAGCTCCAGCACGTCCGCGGCAGACGTGACGAGGACGGCCTGCCCATTGCGGATCATCAGATGCGGCGCCGCCGAGGCCCGCGAGTAGACCGAACCAGGGACCGCCATAAGCGGGCGTCCACAGCCAAGCGCCCAGCTGGCGGTGTTGCGCGCCCCTGAACGCAGGGCCGCCTCCACCACCACAGTGCCTCGCGACATCGCGGCGATCAGCCGGTTCCGCGCCAGGAACCTGACCCGGGTGGGATGGGCACCGGGCGGCAACTCCGAAACCAGCAGCTGATCCTTCGCGAGAGTCTCGAAGATCGCCAGGTGCGCTGGCGGATAGGCCACATCGACACCGTTGGCGAGTACGCACACAGTCGGTCCGCCCGCGGCGAGCGCTCCGCGATGTGCGGCCACGTCGATGCCGAATGCGCCCCCAGAGACTACGGTTACGCCTTGCTCCACAAGATCAGCGGCAAGATCTGTTGCAAAGCCGTTCCCGTACGCCGTGGCTGCCCGCGAGCCGACGATCGCAACCGAGCGCTGCATCAGGTGAGCTAGCTGTCCTGGACCGCGCAACCACAACCCCAGCGGCACGCCGCCGCGCCGCTGAATATTCTCGGCATGTCGAAGATCATCAAGTCCGTCTGGCCACTCGTCGTCGCCGGGAACGATGAAACGCATCTCGGCCGCTTGAGCCACTCGCTCAACTACTTCCATCGAGACCCGAGCGGCGCGTTCGGCAGCCGGCTCTCCCAGCGCACCTTCGATGATCTTGGCCCAGGCTCCCTCGGCGCCCTGATTCTGTACCAAGTCAGCCACTGCAAGATCACCACCCTCCATGGCACAGCCGAGCATGATGCGCGCTCGCCGATCCGATTTGATCATGGTCCAACCGCTTCCAGCCGCACTGCGCCAGGTTGCTCGCCGCGCCGCATTGCCAATGCGATCGCCAGCTCATCTCGGCCCGGCACATCATGGGCCGCGAGATCGGCGATGGTCCATGCAAGTCGCAACACCTTGTCCACGCCGCGGGCGCTCAGCCGGCCGCGGTCCACGGCTTCGTCGACGACCTGCAGACCGTCCGGAAGTGGTAGGTGACGCCGCAGATAGCTGCCGGAGACTTCGCCGTTGGTCTGCCAACCGCTACCGGTCAAGCGTCGACGCTGCCGATCGCGCGCTTGCAGCACCCGCTCGGCCACCACGGCTGAGGGCTCCGCGCGCTGTAGCGCCGCCTTCAGGTAGGCCTTCCGAAGCGGCAGAAATGCCTGATTGATGTCGATGCGATCACGTATCGGCCCCGAGATCTTCTCGGCATACCGGCGCACCACCGCAGGGGGGCATTGACAATGACCGCCCGGCGTCGCGGCCTGCCCGCAGGGGCAGGGGTTGGCAGCCAAGATCAGTTGAAAACGTGCTGGAAAACGGGCATGCACCTCACTGCGGCCGAGTGTGATCATGCCGGATTCCAGCGGTGTACGCAGCGCCTCGAGGACAGCCGGCTGGAATTCCGGCGCCTCATCGAGAAAAAGCACGCCCTTGTGAGCACACGAGATCGCGCCGGGCTTTGCTATTCGTTGGCCGCCACCGACGATGCTGGCAACGGAGGCCGAGTGGTGCGGGTCGCTGTAGGGCGGTCGAGTGATCAACTGATCAGCGAGATTGAAGCCGGCAAGGGAGTGCACCGCTGAGACTTCAAGGGCGTCGTGCACGTCGAGGTCAGGCAGCAGGCCTGGAACCCGCTCGGCCAGCATCGTTTTTCCTACGCCTGGTGGACCGTGGAAAAGCATGTGGTGTCGACCCGCCGCGGCTACTTCGCAGGCCCACTTGGCCTCGACCTGACCCACGACGTCTGCCAGGTCGAGACGACGGTTCGCATGCCTGCCGGCCGGCTCACCGACCACGTCGATGGGCTCAACATCGGGCATTGGAACGCCCTGCAGGAAGGCGACCAATTGGGTGATCGAGCCGACACCAAAGACATCGATCCCCTCGACCAGTTCGGCCTCACCGGCCTGGCGCAACGGGACGATCACCCGCGTGAAACCCGTCTGCTGAGCCGCCAACGTGGCGGGCAGAATGCCGCGGACAGGCCGAAGGCGACCATCCAACCCGAGTTCACCCAGGAGGACTGTTCGGCGTAGCTCGTCGACTGGGAAAACCCGCTGCGCCGCGAGGATCGCCGCAACGATTGCGACGTCGTAGTGACTGCCGGCCTTGGGCAGGGTGGCAGGACTGAGATTGATGGTCAGTAGCGAGATCGGCCACTCTTGTCCGGAGTTGCTGACCGCCGCCTTGCAGCGGTCACGCGCCTGGTAGAGCGCCGAGTCCGGCAGTCCCACGAGTACCGTTCGTGGCAGCCCTGCGCCGATGTCGGCCTCAACTTCGACGATCCGACCCTCGAGGCCGACCAGCGCCACCGACCACGCGCATGCCGAAGCCACTACCCCACCCCCCGGACGTGGGTCACGGACGGCTCCTGACCGGGCGCCAGCACCACTCCGATGGCATCTAGCCGGATACTCGACGCCTTCCTGCGATGCTCCCGCATCCACAGCGCCGCCAGTTGTCGTAGCGTGCGCATCTTTGCGTACGTGATTGCCTCGAGAGGATGGCCGAAACCAAGCCCGCTGCGGCATTTCACCTCGCAGAAGACCAGCGTTAGTCCGGCTGGGCCGGCCTCCGCAGCGACAATGTCGATCTCTCCCAGCCGGCAGCGCCAGTTCCGCTCCAGCACTTGCATGCCCAGCCGCTCCAGTTCGGCGCAGGCCAAGTCCTCCCCGCGTATTCCGATCTGCTTCTTCGACTCCGTCGCCGCCATCGCCCACCTCCATCCGGAAGCATGCGCACGCCGGCCCAAATCGTGCGGGGTCGCTGAAATCTGTGGAAACCGCGCGTTACGGCGCTGTGGAAACTAGCTAGTTTTGGGCACTTCCAGATCGCTGTGGGCGATCTCTTCGATGGAGACATCGCGGAAGGTCAGGACCTTCGCACTCTTCACAAAACGAGCGGGACGGTACATATCCCAGACCCAGGCATCGCCCATGGAGACCTCGTAGTAAACGTCGCCGCCCTCGGTACGCACCTTCAAGTCCACGGCGTTGCACAGGTAGAACCGCCGCTCGGTCTCCACTGCGTAGGTGAAAATGCCGACAACGTCCTTGTACTCGCGGTAGAGCTGAAGCTCTAGCTCACTCTCGTACTGCTCGAGATCTTCCGCACTCATCGTCGTGGCTCGCCGCGTTTCATTGCGCTTCGACTCTAGCGGTTCGGGAAACGTTGACGAAGCGCATCCGGTGAGTGGCAGAGGGCCCGAACGCGTCCAGCTTCTCCTGATGCAGCGGCGTGCAATAGCCCTTGTGCTCTGCGAACTCGTACTGCGGATAGAGCTGATCCAGCTGACACATGATCCTGTCGCGAGTCACCTTGGCGACGATTGACGCAGCGGCCACACAGGCGACGACTTGGTCACCCTTCCAGATCGCAAGCCCCGGAATGCCAAGCCCATCGACGCTGAAACCGTCGGTCAACACGTACGTCGGCGCGACATCGAGTCGTGACAAGGCCATCCGCAGTGCCATCACGTTTGCGACGTGCATACCGAGCGCGTCGCACTCTGCCGGCTCGATGCAGACCACGGACCAGGCGATCGCCTTCTGGGTGATTTCGGCGTACAACCGCTCTCGCTGTAACGCGGTGAGCAGCTTGGAGTCCCGCAATCCGGCGATCTGCCGCGATTTGGCATCGCTCAGGATCGTCGCTGCCGCCACCAGGGGTCCCGCGCACGCCCCACGACCGGCCTCATCGGCACCAGCGACTGGATCGAGACCCATTCTCTGCAACGCGCGTTCATACCCATAGATGCCGCTATTGCGCTTGACCAGCACTGGCGTAGCCGCCCGAATTTCAGGCATTAGCAGCTCACCCCTGCAGGCTTGATCACCGCTTTCTTGGCTGGAGGTTCGCTCGGATCGGGAACCTTGGCGAAGGTGCTGGGCCGTCGTAAGCGGCCCGCTCGATCAAAAGGCGCAGCGATTGCAAAGGCCGGCCCGACGACGAGAGAGATCGGCACGAAGGCGACTTGTCCGATCCCCTCATTGGTCGACAGATCAGACAGATGACAGCGGGAGTCAGCACTTAGATCGCGATGGTCACCCATGACGAAGATCCGGTCCTTGGGTACCACCACCTCGAACTTGACATCGGACGGCTGTACCTGGACTTCATCACGATCGGTGTAGAGGTAACTGCTTTCGTCGAGAGCCTGGCCGTTGACCGTGATACGGCCTTTGGCATTGCAACAGACGACCTTGTCTCCTGGCATACCGATAACGCGCTTGATCAGATGACCCGGCGTGCTCTTGGTCGGCACTCCGATGAACTCAAGGGCCTTGTCCCACGGAGCCGGATTGTCAACCGGTTCGTCCTGCAGCCAGCCGCCAGGGTCAGAGAAGACCACCACATCACCACGCTGAAAGTCGGTGAGCTTTTCGACAACCACTCGATCACCTACCAAGAGCGTGTTCTCCATCGACTGCGACGGGATGATGAACATCTGCCCGACGAATGCCCGAAGCAGCGACGACACCACCACTGCTCCGACAACCACGATAAGCAGTTCGCGGGTGAACGCCCAAGCACGCCGGCCCATCGTCGGCGGCTGGCTTTGTCTGCGGTTGGCTTTGTGATTAGCCAGGCTCGGAGGCGCGGCAGGACTTTTGTGCGTGGTCAACAGCTGGCCTCAGGTCCGGCGGTGATCGTTGCTATGTCTGGTGCCGGCTGAATGCCGGACGGGACGGTCTCAAAGGTATCTGGAATGGCCAAGCGGTGCCGGCGATCGAACGGCCAGACGACCGCGATTGCTCGGCCGATGACCAGATCTAGCGACACGAATGCATTGTCACCCTTTGCAACCCCGGCTTGCACGTCATTCAGGTGACACCGCGAGTCGCGGCTGTGTTCTCGGTTGTCCCCCATCACAAAGATGTGGCCGCTGGGCACGACCACATCGAACGTGATGGACGACGGCTTGGTCTGCGTGCCGTCCGGACCGATTGTCAGATAGGAGGTTTCGTTCAGCGCCTGGCCGTTGACAGTGAGGCGATCATCGTCGTCGCAACAGAGGATGTGATCTCCAGGCAGTCCGATAACCCGCTTGATCAAATGCTCGGTGCTGGTGTCGGGCAGTACGCCGACAAACTGAAACGCCTTGCCGATTGGGCCGCGCTCGCGGGGGGTACTGCCCGTGAGCCAGCCTCCTGGGTCGGAGAAGACTGCTATCTGCCCTCGCTTGATGCTGCTCAGCTTCTCGACCAAGACGCGATCATCGACCTGGAGCGTGTTCTCCATCGAAACCGACGGGATCAAGAACAGTTGGCCAACAAATCCCCGCAGCAATGAGGCAACGATGATCGCGCCAACTACGACAGCTGCGAGTTCCTTGAAGAAGGCCACCACGTGCTGGCCGAAACTTAGCTGCTCTGGGTCTGAAGAGTCCTGGTAATCGGACTGACCAGTTTCAGACTGGTATACCGGCTGCAAAGCGCGCCGCGGCGCCGTCTTCACCCACCGGTTCGCCATCTCGGATCAGGCGGTGATCAACTGGCGTCGCGCTTTTCCTTGATCTTGGCGGCCTTGCCGCGCAGGCCGCGCAGGTAGTACAGCTTCGCCCGGCGTACATCGCCGCGACGCTCGACTTCGATCTTGTCGATGATCGGGCTGTGCAGCGGGAACGTACGCTCCACACCTACACCGAAGCTCACCTTGCGTACCGTGAACGCTTCACGAACACCTTCGCCTGCTCGGGAGATGACTACACCAGTGAAGACCTGGATTCTGGAGCGCGTGCCCTCGACGACCTTGACGTGAACCTTGACAGTATCGCCTGGACGGAAGGCCGGAATATCCTTACGGATCGAGGCTTGGTCCAGCTCGTGAATGAGCTTGCTCATGAAAGTTCCTCGCCGGTGCCACAGGCCACCACGGTCGTGCATCCAATTGGTCGCCTCCCGCCTAGGAACATTCCCCCTGTGGCAGGAGTCGCGTGGCAGGACAGCAGCGGACAAGTCTGCCATATCAGAGGAAGAAGGCGAAATCGCCAGGCGCCTCGCGGTAAGTCGCGCACAATGTGCCCATGACGAGTCAGCCGAGCCTTGGACCGCTCGCAGCGAAGGTGGGTCCGATCCTTCGTCGACTGAGTGTCGCAGTGGTTTTGACGGGGTGCTGTCTGCTCCTCGCACAGTGCTCGTGGCTCACACCGCCCACATCGCCTACCGCCGATCCGAGCACCAGTGCACCACCACCGTCGACGCAGCAACGCACGATCACCGGCGCCAACTTGATCAAGGCCGCGGATCTGCCGTCGCCAATGGGCGGGGGGAAGGTGATCGAATACCATCGCAACGCCCGGTCGCTAGATCAACTGTCGGTCTGTCAGCCACAACCGTTGGACAAGCTCGGTGCCTCCGCGATTAAAAGCCGCAGCTTCAAGGATCGCTATTCGCGAGGCAATCGACCTTTCCCCCACTCCTCGTTGGATGATCAGCCGGATAGCTATGCCGTGGTTCTGCAATTCTCGGACGCTGCCGCTGCCCAGCGTGCTAAGACCATCTACGACAGCTGGGTAACCAGCTGCGAAGGCGGCAATGATCTGCCAGACGGCATTCGCAATCTGCGCTCAAGCTTCAGCTGGAGCCCGGTAGCCGCTGACCCGGCGCAAGCCGAGGTCGCCGAAGTCTCGTATCAGCAAGACGGGGCCTCGAGCCGGAACTCCTACTTCGAAAGCGTCGGGCTGACCGTTCTGGAGGATCGGATGATGATCACGGTCCACCTCTTCTTCACCGAGGAGTCTCCGTATTCGTTGAACAGCGACGAGGAGGAGGCCGGCTTTGCCCATCCCCAGGTCGGCCTAGTCGAGGCCGCCGCCACACGGTTGTCGGAATAGCCCAATAATGTGGGGCTGAGGTGGAGGATTGGCCTGCGGACAACTCCGCGACGGTTTGATTTGCAAGGAGTTACCTGGTGAGTGAAGGCGCAGCTGCGGCACACGACGTACTACTCGTGGGTGGCGGTGCCGCCGGACTGCGGGCAGCAATCGCCATTGCGGAGACCAATCCCAGCCTGAGCGTGGCCGTCGTCTCGAAGGTCTATCCCATGCGCAGTCACACCGTGTCTGCGGAGGGAGGAGCGGCCGGCGTCATCGCAGCAGACGACACGCTGGATGAGCACGCTTATGACACTGTCTCCGGCAGTGACTGGTTGGGTGACCAGGACGCTGTAGAGGCCTTCGTTCAGGAAGCTCCGCGCGAGCTGCTGCAGCTCGAGCATTGGGGGTGTCCCTGGAGCCGGGAACCGAACGGTCGGATCGCCGTACGCGCCTTCGGTGGCATGAAGAACATGCGCACCTGGTTCGCCGCCGACAAAACCGGCTTCCACATGCTGCACACGCTGTTCCAAACATCACTGAAATACAGCGATGTCATGCGGTACGACGAATGGTTCGTTACTCGGCTCCTTGTCGACGACGGCCGGGTACATGGGGTTGTCGCGATCGAGCTCAGAACCGGCCGAATCGAGACCATCACCGCCAAGTCCGTCGTGCTGTGCAACGGCGGTTCGGGCAAGGTGTTCCCGTTCACGACCAACGCCAACATCTGCACCGGTGACGGCATGTCGCTTGCCTACCGGGCGGGTGCGCCGCTCAAGGACATGGAGTTCGTCCAGTACCACCCGACCGGACTCCCGTTCACCGGCATCCTCATCACTGAGGCTGCGCGCGCCGAAGGTGGCTGGCTGCTCAACAAGGACGGCTACCGCTATCTCCAGGACTACGACCTGGGCAAGCCTGAGCCGACGCCGGTGTTGCGCAGCATGGAGCTCGGGCCGCGGGACCGGCTTTCCCAGGCATTCGTGCACGAAGTCGAGAAGGGCCGGACGATCGAATCACCGTACGGGCCGATCGTTCATCTTGACCTGCGGCACCTCGGCGAGAAGCTGATCGAAATCAAGCTCCCGATGGTGCGAGAGCTGTGTATGCAGTATGAGCGCATCGATCCGGTCAAGGAGCTCATCCCGGTCCGCCCGGTCGTGCACTACATGATGGGCGGGGTCCACACCGACATCGATGGGGCGACGCCCATTGAAGGGCTCTTTGCGGCTGGTGAGACGTCCTGCGTCACCATCAACGGGGCAAATCGGCTGGGTTCGAACTCGCTGCCGGAGTGCCTCGTTTTCGGCGCCAGAGCGGGCAAGGCCGCTGCTGAGTACGCGGCCAGCGCGAAGCTGCCACCGGCGGTTGTGATGAGTCAAGCTGACGACGAGGTACGCCGGATCGATCAGCTGCGATCCAGGGACCGGGGCACCGAACGAATCGCCGACATCCGCGAAGCAATGCAGTCCACTATGGAGGACAGTGCCGGCATCTTCCGCTCCGGCGACTCGCTGACCAAGGGCATCGACCAGCTGGCTGACATGCAGCAACGACTCGAACACGTTCAGCTCTCCGACGAGACCAGGGTGTTCAACACCGAGCTGGTCGCGGCTCTGGAGTTAGCGAACATGCTCGACATTGCCGAAACCATCCTGCAGTCCGCGCTGCTGCGTGAGGAGTCGCGCGGCGCCCACCAGCGGACCGACTTCACCACCCGCGATGACGAGCGCTTTCTCAACCACGCACTGGTCTACCGAGACTCGGATGGATCAGCCAGAATCGAACGGTTGCCGGTGACGATCACACGATGGCCACCCGGCGAGCGGGTATACGGAAGGTAGCCACTGATGGCGGACAGCATCCAAATGCGGGTGACGCGGTACGACCCTGACCGGGATTCCGCGCCGACCGTAGCGACGTACGACGTGCCGCTGCGAAAGGATTGGGCGATCCTCGACGGGCTCAATTACGTCAAGGACCACGTCGACACCAGCCTTTCGTATCGCTGGTCGTGCCGCATGGGAATCTGCGGTAGCTGCGGAATGAACGTCCAGGGCGAGCCGAAGCTGACGTGTGCAACCTTCCTCACTGACTACGCACCCGGTCCGGTCAAAGTAGAGCCGTTGAGCAACTTTCCGATAGTTCGTGATCTGGTCGTCGACATTGACGACTTCATGGAGAAGCTGCCGCGGGTCAAGCCGTGGATCGTCCGTGACGACGTAACCACCATCGACGGCGAATACATCCAGACCCCTGAGGAGCTGGCGGAGTACAAGCAGTTCAGCAACTGCATCAACTGCATGCTCTGCTACGCCGCCTGTCCAATTTATGGCTTGGAACCCGAGTTCATCGGCCCGGCCGCTATTGCCCTCGCCGAGCGGTATGACCTCGACACGCGCGACCGCGGACAGCGGGAACGGCTCGACGTGCTCATTGAGAAGGAAGGAGTCTGGGGCTGCACCTTTGTCGGTGAATGCACTCGGGTATGCCCCAAGCACGTCGACCCGGCTGGGGCCATCCAGCGTTACAAGCTCAAGGCTGCGCAGGAGAACGTCATGGCCTTCCTGCTCCCCCGGGCTGCGCGATGAGCGCGCCGACCACCTACCGGCAGCCTGTATCGAGGCTCTGGTGGCTGAAGAAGCGGACATACTTCATGTTCGTCATGCGAGAGCTCAGCAGCGTCTTCGTCGGGTGGTTCGCCGTGTTCTTGATGATCATGGTCTTCGCTATTGGACGTGGCGAAGCCTCGTACCAGAAGTTCCTGAACTGGGCCGCCTCTCCCGTCGTCATTGTGATCAACATCGTGGCACTTGCGTTCCTGGTGTTGCACACAGTGACATGGTTCGCGCTGACTCCCCAGGCCATGGTGGTGCGCTCCCCGCTCGGCAGCCGGCAGGTGCCCGCAATGAAGGAGGTTCGAGTCGCCGGGCGGTTCGTGCCAGCCGCGACGGTGATTCGCGTCGGCGGCCGAGTGCCGGCAGGGATGGTGGTCGCCTCGCAGTATCTCGGCCTCATCGTCGTGTCGGCCTTCATCGCCTGGCTGGTGCTCCAATGACCAAACGTCACATCGAGCCGCTGCTGTGGCTGTTGTTCAGCGCGGGCGGCGTGGTTTCGGCGGTGTTCCTGCCCATCCTGGTAATTCTGTTCGGGCTGGCGATTCCCCTCGGATGGGTACAGCCCGACTACAACCATTTGCACGCAGTTGTCAGCCATTGGCTCACCCGACTGGTGCTACTGGGCCTGCTCGTCTTGATGCTGTTTCATGGGGCGCACCGGTTCAGGTTCACGCTGTATGACGGACTCCAGCTCAGGAGGTTGGCCACGCCGATCGCTGTGCTCTGCTACGGCGGGGCGCTACTCGGCTCGCTTGCGGCGCTACTGATCATCTTGACTGTTTGACCACCGACACACCAGGTCGGAAAGCTTCAGTCCTCTTCTTCGACCTCAGTTTCTCCCTTGGGAGCCGCCTTCGGCCAATGGGAGCCGCCGTGAGTCAGCGCGCTCATCAGATCCCGGTTGAGCCGAGAGATCGTCTCGAAGGGAATGTCCTGCGGGCAAACAGCTGTGCATTCGCCGATGTTTGTGCAGCCGCCAAACCCCTCAGCATCATGCTGAGCAACCATGCCAACAACCCGGGAATAGCGCTCTGGCTGGCCTTGTGGCAGCAGACCAAGGTGGGTGATCTTCGCAGCGGTGAACAGCATTGCCGAGCCATTCGGACAAGCCGCGACACAGGCTCCACACGCAATACAGGTCGCCGCGTCGAAGGCACGGTCAGCATCCCGTTTCGGCACCGGAGTGGCGTGCGCATCCGGAGCAGTGCCGGTTGGCGCGGAAATGTACCCGCCTGCCTGGATGATCCGATCGAAAGCGCTGCGATCGACCACCAAGTCTTTTATCACCGGGAACGGGCCGGCTCGCCATGGTTCGACGTCGATCACGTCGCCGTCGGAGAAGGAGCGCATATGGAGCTGGCAGGTGGTGGTTTGCTGCGGCCCGTGCGCCACGCCGTTGATCACCAGACCGCACGTGCCACAGATGCCTTCACGGCAGTCACTGTCGAACGCGACGGGATCCTCTCCACGCAGAGTCAGCCGCTCGTTGAGCACGTCCAGCATCTCCAGGAAAGACATGTCTTCTGAAATGTCATTCATCCGATAGAGCGCCATCTTGCCTTTGGCGCGCGCGTTCGGCTGTCGCCAGACGCGCAAAGTCACATTCACTTGTAACTCCGCTGTTTCATCTCGACGTACTCATAAACCAGCGGCTCCTTGTGCAGAATAGGCCGGCTATTGTCACCGCCGAATTCCCAGGCTGAGACATATGCGAATTCCTCGTCATTTCGCA
>DATCXA010000272.1:0-8477 GCA_036566085.1 Propionibacteriaceae bacterium | reverse complement strand
CCCGCGCCACCGGCGACCGCCCACCCCCCCGGTCCCGCGACCTGACGCTGCGGCACACGATCCGCGACCAGCCGCCGGATCAGAGCCCAATCCTCCACAGAGATCACCCGCACAATCTGTCGGAGTGGCCTCGTTTCCGACCGTCGCTATGGGCTCAGAATCGAGCGTCGTCGACAGTCGGAGCAGATTGGACGACGGCCAGCTGATTTCGATTCTCGAGGAGTCAGCGACCCGCGGGTCCGCGCGGTACGTCGACGCCCAGAGCGGAAACCTCATCGACGTGTTTACCGAGTGTTTCGCAAGCCAAACCAGGATAGGCCGCCGGCCGCCTGCTCTCCCTGCCACCGAAGTTGTGGACCGCGATGAACGATGTGTGGCTTGCTGGACGCGATCTCTTGACAAGACGTGACTTGTATACAAGAGTCCCCTTGAGGCGGGCAAATCCGCCGCATATGTGGTGGGAAGGGCGTCCTTGCCCCCACCTCAACCGGAGGTTTGTATGCATCGCAGACGCGTACCAGTGAAGCTTGGAGCCTTGGTGGCCGCAGTTGCTCTCGCGCTGAGTGCGTGCGGCGGTGGGGGCGACGGCGAACCCGGGGAGGTTTCGAAGAAGCTCACTGTTGCCGCGCCGGGGGTGATCTCCAACCTCGATCCAGAGGTGTATCAAGGGCGCATCTCGATCGACCTGCTTCCGAACGTCGCGGGCACGCTGGTCCGTTTCGAAAATGCGCCGACGGATGCCACAACGCTCCAGACGCCCGATCAGATCGAGCCGGAACTAGCAGAGTCGTGGACCGTCAGTGCGGACGGCAAGTCCGTCGACTTCGTTCTCCGTGACGCGAAGAGCCCGTATGGAAACTCGATCACATCGGCAGATGTCGAGTGGTCAATCAATCGGATGGTCAAGAGCACGGGGGTGCCGATTGCGAAGATCCTCATGGGGATCGGCAACTGGGACATCGAAAACCCGATCACCGTCAAGGATGACAAGCACTTCACAGTTAACCTTTTGGGTGTCAACGCGGTCAGCGTGTCGATCCTCAGTGCGTTTTTCATGCAGATCTACGACTCGGTCGAAGCGAAGAAGCATGCCACCAGCGCAGACCCCTTCGCGTACGACTGGCTCGCCCAGCACACCGCCTCCTTCGGCCGGTACACAGTGGAGTCCTTCGACCCGGGCAAGCAGGTGCGCCTCGTGGCCAACAAGAACTACTTCCGTGGGCAACCGAAGATCGGTGAGATCGTAGTTCGATCGGTGCCGGAGGAAAACAACCGGCTGCAACTCATCAAGACCGGCGACGTTGATGTCACCTGGTCGCTGCCATTCGACCACCAGACCTCGCTGAAGTCGAACGACGACGTGGCGTTGCACCGCATCCTCTACCCGAGTATCACCACATTGGTACTGAACGTGAACGCAGAGCCCTTCAATGACGTGCGCGTCAGGCAAGCTATCTCCCACGCGATCGACCGCGAGGTGATCCTCAAGTCCGCGTACAAGAACTTCGGCACGGTGTCCACGGACTTCTTCCACGACGAATTCGGTGTGAAGGCTGTAGACGGCCTCACCTACAATCTCGCCAAGGCGAAATCATTGCTTGCCGACGCGGGCTTTCCCAACGGATTCCCCATGACACTGGCATACAACGACGCCAACGTCGGCGCCGAGAGTGAGCAGATCGCAGTCCTAGTGAGATCGCAGCTGCAAGAGGCGGGAATCGAGGTCTCGCTGCAAAACGTCGCATCCCCTGCGAACTTCGACGCGGATAAGCGGGCGGGGAAGCTGACGGCCTGGCTGGCGACTAGCCCCGCGCTCGTTCCCGACCCCGCGTATTACCTTTCGGTGTACTACGTCACAGCTGGCTTGTCGAACCAGTCCGGTTATAGCAGCAAAACCGTCGACGAAGCAGCCGCGTCGATCCTCGCGACGCAACCCGGGGCGGACCGCGACGCAAAGATCAAGGCAGTCAACGAGTTCATGGTGAATGACATGCCGTCGGTTC
The DNA here is from genome assembly GCA_036566085.1 of Propionibacteriaceae bacterium. GTDB lineage: Bacteria > Actinomycetota > Actinomycetes > Propionibacteriales > Propionibacteriaceae > Microlunatus. The sequence continues at coordinate 6,474 of DATCXA010000272.1, read as the reverse complement.
CGCTGATTGATTCACAGAAGAACTACGTGTTCCGTAAGCACATCTCCGGCTACTACAACACCAGCCAAGGCAACATCGACTACTGGAGCCTCGACATGAAGTGACCAGCACGACCCAACCGGCGCGGCCGCGTCGGGACCCCGCGTCCCGGACCGCTGCCGCGCCGGTTAGCACACTTAGCCGGAGGGTGAGGCATCGCCTTCGTGTAGCGCATGGATGTTGAGGTCGTTGGCACTTTCACAGACGTACTTCTCTTCGACGAGTCTTTGGAAGAAATGCATCGCGCCCAGCTCCCCAGACGCCCGCCAGCCAGTCTGAGGGCCTGGCGAATGTGGTTCTGACCGGCGGTGCGCCCACGAGCGGATGTGTGCGGTCGTATGAGCTTTTTGATAGTCGCCGGTATATGAGTGACTGAAGCGAGGTTGCATATGCAGACCATGTTGACTTTCGCCGAGACTGATTTTTCTGTACTGAGGCGGCGAGTGGCCGCATGCGAGCGTGTAGGTATCTCAGCCGTCGGAGTGGGAGATTCGCCGAAGAATATTGATGCGTTTGTTGCGCTGGCAGCGATCGCCGAGCATACCTCGAGCGTGCGGATCGGGCCGGTGGTCACTAATCTAGTGACGCGACCGGCCGCTGCTGTAGCGAGAGCAATTAGTTCCATCGACCGCCTGGCTGGCGGTGGACGTGCATTCCTTGGGCTGGGGGCTGGTGACAGTGCGCTGCTCGGCACCGGGTCACGACCAAAGGGGGTGGAGGGGTTTCGGCAGGGGATCCGCGACGTCAGAGACTCTTGGTCTGATGCGTCTCATCAAAACGGGCGTATTGTGGTCGCAGCCAACGGCCCGCTCACACTCCGTATGGCCATGGCTGAAGCGGACGTCGTCATTTCCGGAACTGGAGTCGATGACGCAAGTGTGAATGCGGTGATGGATATTGCTCGGGATGTTGAAAGAACGACAGGACGGGTAGCAGAAATCTGGATCCTGGCTCGGGTGAGCATTCTGGAGAACAAGGAGCAGGCGCTTGAGGAGCTGCGGCCGTTGATGGCGGCGGACGCGAACCACCTCTTCGCTTCTAAGCATGAGAGATCCCGGCTCGATCCGACGATTGGCCGAGCCATAGACACGTTGCGAGCCCGTTACGACTATTCTGCGCATGGCCAACGTTATGATAATCCTAACTCATCGCTGATTGATGAACTTGGACTGCGCGAGTTCCTGGCTGCACGACTCGCAATCGCCGGGCCTGGGCCCGACGTCGCTTCTCGATTCTCCCAGCTGTCAGACCTCGGAATCTCAGGCGTCGCTATTCCGGCCATCGGAATGGATGCCGATCGCTTGATCGAGAACGTCGGGGAAATCTTGAAGTAGTAGTTGCCGGTTGTTTCGCAACTTGGTCGCACGGGCGCGCATGGTTGACCCGGGAAAAGAAGTAGCTGCCTCGGTCGTCACAAATCGTCAAGCCTTGTTACTCGGCGCCGTGGTTCGTCTGCCGAGCATCTCCGTCCTCGATCCCTGTGAAGTCCTTTCGCCGCAGCTCTTTGAGAACTCACGAACGAGCTGGCTTCGCCATGTCGGCCCGTTCGGGCGTGCGTATCCGCTGCGGCCAGCCACGCACCCACGGTCTCGGGCGGCGACGAGACCCGTTCTTCACCCCCACGAACGAACCGGCTTCGTCAGGATCTGGTGACCGCAAAGGATGCTGGTGCTGGCACCACGCCTGCTAGGTGCCGTCTGCTTGACCTCTCGACGACGATCACCTTGGATGAGCCGAAAGCGGTTAGGGAGCCACCGTTCACAAACGCCAAGGTGACTGGGGAAGAGATTCATCTCGGGGCGGAGTCACTTTGTCAGAGATCGCGAACTCGCCGATCGTTAGAAATCTGCTGCCTAACTTGGCTTACGCCTGTCGCGTCGTTGAAACCAGCAATCAACCAGGGTTGGCACCCGTGCGCCGAAATGTATAGCCATCTACCAGCCCTTTCGTACCAGGGCCATGCTCGGTCAGAAAGCGAGAGTGAGGTCACACGTGAACACCACCCTAGAGACGGATTCACCAGCGCGGAGGAGGACGCCAATCCCAGACGACAGGATTATCATCGGGAATCCATTGCTGCTCGTCATCGATGTGCAGCACGACTTCGTCGATACTGACGGGCGTGTTAGCGCTGGTTACGCTCCAGCAGTGATCCCATCCATCAGGACGCTCATTGAGTCTTTTAGAGCCGCTGACCTGCCAATCATCTTCACACGGGAATCACACCGGCCGGGACAGGTGGATGGAGGACTTGAACCAGAATACCGGATACCTGAACACTGCGTCGAGGGAACTCATGGACACGACATCGTAGAGGATGTTGCGCCCATGCCTTCGGAGATGGTTATCGATAAGCGGCGATACAGTTGCTTCTTAGGCACGGAATTAGAGTTCCTACTGCGAAAGTTCAGAACCGACACGTTAGTTGTCTGCGGTCTAACCTCAGACTGCTGCGTCCATTGGACCGCGGGCGACGCGTTCCAGAGAGATTTCCACGTGCGGGTTGTGGAAGATGCGACCGCGGGAACAAGTCCAGAGGCACATGAGGCCTCACTGCTGATACTCAGAAGGCTCACTACCCGGGGACGTGCCATTCATACGAAAGATATCCTTCCCGCGATAGGCGGGATGCCTTGAGCGCAGGGGGACTGGGGGCGCTTGACAGTTGAGGATGTGGGACTCGGCGGCGCATCGCTGGCGGGCAGCGGCTCAAACCGGATGGCGCGGTGCTGGGGTGGCGGCCCACGGTGTTGGCAGTCTCGGTCCGCCGCTATCGGTGCACCGGCTGTCGGCATGTGTGGCGCCAGGACACCAGCAAGGATGCGAAGCCGCGGGCGAAGCTGTCCTGCCGTCGCTTGCGGTGGCCGCTGAAAGGCATCGTGTGTGTCAGCACCTGACGGTGGCTCGTGTCGCCGAGGGGCTCGGGTCTTCTCGACCGGCTCCGGCGCTACTGATCACTCTCCACCCCGTCGCCGTTCGCGAACTCTGTGCCCGCGACCGGGTCAGCCACGTCCCGCTGGGGTCATCGCGGTCACCGCAGCTGACGTCTCAGCCAGCACGCAGGTGAACCGACCCCCGGCAGCCCTGCGATCACCTCGGGCCAGGCCAACATTGTGTCGGGGCGGTGTCCAGAGACGCTGGGGCTCATGTCCTTGTGAAGCGCTAGTCCGGCTTGAATACTAATCCGAGGCCGAGCAAATAGGGCACACCCTGCCTCGCCGGACACAACGCTCCAACCTCGCGAGCTTGTCCACTAGGCCGGGATCTGACACATCCAGATCAAACCCCTTGTGGACCTTCTATGCCCGGAAGGAGATGATCATGCGGCGGGAGCCCTCAATCTACCTGTGGTACGTCCGCTCGTTCTGGCTGCTCGCCGCCGTGCCTGGCGTGGCATTCCTGCTCGTGGGATTTCTCATCCCGCTCGGCCGAATGCTGGCAAGCAGCGTGCTCGATCCGGCCCCGGGCCTCGGAAACTTCGAGCGCATCGTGGAGATCACCGGTTATCTCAAGGTGACGGTGCAGACGCTCGAGATCGCCGCGCTGGCCACACTCTTCACCTTCCTCATCGGCTACCCGATCGCCTATCTGATCGCGACGAGTCGATCACGGTTCACGCGTCAGCTGCTCCTCTTCGCGATCATCGGCAGTCAGCTCTCCAGCGTGCTCACGCGCACCTTCGCCTGGCAGGTGGTCCTCGGGGCGAGCGGTCCGGTTGGCATGGCCACCGGCGAGGGCGTGCTGTTCACCAAGCTCGCCACGACGATCGGGCTGGTCCAGTTCCTCCTGCCGTTCATGGTGCTGCCGCTCGTGACGGTCATGCACCGGATCAGCCCCAACATCACCGCCAGCTCGCTCACCCTGGGGGCCGGGCCGGCGCAGACGTTCACCCGGGTGTTCGTGCCGATGACCGTGGCCGGAGTCGTGGTCTCGACCGTCCTGGTGTTCGCCTACTCGGTGGGCGCCTACGCCACGCCGGCCATCCTGGGCGGGCAGGACGGCACCATGCTCGGCGTCTTGATCGAGACGACGCTGAACGAAGGCGCCGACCCCGGCTTCGCCTCCGCGCTGTCCGTGCTGCTCATGGTGATCGTCGGAGTGGCGATTGCCGCCTATCGGTTCTTCTTCGCCGGGCGGATGGAGTGGCTCCTGTCGGGCGACCACATCGGGCGCTCCGCGGTGGGCCGCACGCGTGGCGCCAGCCCCTGGAGGAGGGCGGTCGGTGCGATGCTCCGGGCGCCGATGAGCGTGCTGACCACCGTGATCCGCCGGGTCTCCTCGCTCATCGACGACCTACGCCTGTCGGCCACGGTGATCCCGCACCACATCCTGGCGGTGCTCGCGGCGGCATTCCTGCTGCTGCCGCAGGTGTTCGCGATGGTCATCTCCTTCAGCGACACCCGCAGCCTGATCTTCCCGCCGCCCGGCTGGTCGCTGCGGTGGTACGAGGAGTACTTCAGCGAGGCCTGGCTGTCGCCGACCTGGACGTCGGTCGTCATCGCGGTGTTCTCGGCCTTCGTGGCGACGAGCGTCGGTGGCCTGGCCGCGATCGCGGCGGCCCGCACCTCCTCGAACAAGCTCAGGGCGCTGCTGATCGCCATGATGCTGCTGCCGCTGATGGTTCCCGCGGTGGTCACGGCCGCGGCGTTCTATGTGTCCTTCGTCAAGGTCAGCCTCACGGACAGCGTGCTGGGGCTGATCATCGCCCACTCGATGATCCTCATGCCGTTCACCTTCGGCATCGTGCTGGCCAACGTGCAGTCGCTCAACCACCGGCTGGAGCTGGCCGCCGAGGGTCTCGGCGCCGGGAAGATCCACCTGTTGAGGACCGTGCTCATCCCGCAGATGAAGAGCGGCCTGCTGCTGGCCTACGGCCTGGCATTCCTGGTCTCCTTCGACGAGTCGGTCATCGGCATCTTCCTGTCGGACATCAGGGTGCGCACGCTGCCAGCCAAGATGTTTGAGGCGATCAGCCTCGAGAGCAACCCCACCGTGGGCGCCATCGCGACGCTGATGACGGTCCTCTCGCTGGCGTGCTTCTTCCTCTATGAGGCGGCCCTGCGGGTGAAGCGGATGCGCCGACGAACCCTCCCGCGACCAGTTCGGTCCGAGGCGGCTTGAGATGGCGGATCACAGCATCCACGAGACCACGAGGAAGAGCATGAACCCCAACCTCAACGGCTCCGAGCAGCGCGACGGCGGCGGGGAGGACGGCAGCGTCCACCTCGAGGGCCTGACCAAGATGTACGGCGGCTTCGCCGCGCTCAAAGAGATCGACCTGCACGTGCGCTCGGGCGAGCTGTTCAGCATTCTTGGGCCGTCCGGGTCGGGCAAGAGCACGATGCTGCACCTCATCGCCGGCTTCACCCAGGCCACCAGCGGCACGGTGCGGATCTCCGGCAAGAACGTCAACCGGGTGCCCAGCAACCGTCGCGGCCTCGGAGTGATCTTCCAGAGCTACAACCTCTTCCCGCACATGTCGGTGCGCGACAACATCGCCTACCCGCTGTCCGTGCGCCGGGTCTCCAAGGAGGAGACCGAGGAGCGGGTGATGCGGGTGCTCTCGCTGGTCGGCATGGATGGCTCGGAGGGCAAGCTGCCCCACCAGCTCTCGGGCGGGCAGCAGCAGCGCATCGCCATCGCGCGCGCCCTCGTGTTCAATCCACGGGTCCTGCTGATGGACGAGCCGATGAGTGCGCTCGACCGCAAGATCCGGCGGAACCTGCAGGTCGAGTTCAAGCGGATCCAGCGATCCATCGGCGTCACGATGATCTATGTCACGCACGACCAAGAAGAAGCCCTGATGATGTCCGACCGGCTCGCGGTCCTCAACAACGGATTGATCGAGCAGGTCGGCACACCAGCGGAGCTGTATGAGAACCCGGCCTCGCTCTTCACGGCCCAGTTCATCGGCGACAGCGAGACCTTCCCGGCCCACCTCAGTCACGTCGGCGAGGGCCAGGCCACCGCGGTGCTGCGCGACGGCACGATGTTGGGATGTCGCCCGGTGGCCGCGGCCGTGGGGGACCCGGTCTGGCTCAACGTGCGGTCAGAGCGCATCGAGCTGGCTCACGAGGCTGGCCAGGCGACGGGGGTGCCGGGCGAGGTGCGCGACGTGATGTACGTCGGCGACACCGTGCGCTACATCGTCGCCGCCCCGGCACTTGGTGAGGTCGCGGTGACGGTGCTCAACACGCCGTCGGCGGTCCGGTTCGGCGCGGGCCAGAAGGTGCGTCTGACCATCTCGCCGAACGAGCTCAACAGCTTTCCTCGCGACGACGAGGCGAGCCCACGTCCACCCGCGCCGGTCCCGGCCGGCACCCACGCACGTGACCAGTAGCCAACAACGTCTTCAGCGAAAGGGTCAGTGACAATGGCCAAGCAGGAAGAAGCTTCGTCGGGGATCTCACGCAGGAGCCTGCTGCGGTGGGGTGC
>DATCXA010000266.1:0-3419 GCA_036566085.1 Propionibacteriaceae bacterium | reverse complement strand
CCCCTGCCGTCCCAACGCTCGAAGCTTTCCCTGAGACTGCGCCGCATCGGTTCGCCAAGGCCGAGGCGGCCGGCCAGCTCGTCCGCGGCCAGCCAATGGTTGCGAAGATCCACCATCGCGTTTCGGCGTACCGCCAACGGGAGCTCCAGCCAGATCTTAAGTCTCTCCAGCGGTGGGCGCCCCCGTCCCACTGTGTGCCACGCGAAGTTGAGCAGATCGACGGGTCGTCCCATGTCGTAGTGGTAGCCGTCACGCTTCAGCGCGATGTCATCTCCGAACCACTTTGCCTGCTCATAGGCATCCGTATGGCAGCCCACCCAGGCCAACAGCCCCGAGAAGTAGGCCACTTCGCGCTCAGCCTCATCGAAGGCGAGGAGCTCGCCCATCCGCAGCGAGACGAGAGTCTGCCGCAAGATGTGCTCCATCGACTGCCCGAGCCCAAGGTCGGTGCCGAGGGAGATCGTGGCAACGAGTTCGGCGAGGCGGACTCCCGAAGAAGCGGCAGCGCGCACGGTCCGAGCCTAGAACAAGGGATCCGGCAGGCTTCCGAACACGCGACTTGCACGGCGACGAGAGCTTCACCGATGCTCAGTGCCGCCGGTGGACGAGAGCGACATTCCTCCCCACATTTTCATCAGCGTTGGCAGTCGGCTCGAACGTGGTCAGCCGAGCACCCACTTGAACCTCCAGGCGCGCCACCGCGTCGTGGGATCCATGCCTCCACCAGACCCGGGGTTCCCGATAGCGGTTCAGTCCGGGCACTCCGGCGGCCGCCGCCCGCATACCGGTCCACTCGGGTTTCGAACACTCATTCCGCAAGCCTGTGTCGCTCACGCTGGTGCGGACTTTTGGACTGCACTTCTCAGTCTGTCCGGATGGCGTCTTAGTGTCCGATCCAGGTGTCCTTGAGTAGGTGCTCCTCGTCAGGGGTGATCACCGCCTCCTCCCAACGCTCCCCAGCGAATGCTTGGATCGACTCGACGTTCTCCCAAACCGTGACGTACAGATACTCCGTGGAGGACGGATCGCGTGGCTTGCCCACATGCTGCGCCATTAGCCCTGACTGCTGCGATACGAGCGGTAAGGGCGGAGAAACGACTCGAATTCACTCTCTTTGCCCGGATAGATGGTCGGCCTGAAGATGCGGATGATCACGGCGTGCTCCTCGTTGCGACGGATTGCTGCACGAACCAGTCTCGTGTTGGTAGGTCCTTGACGATGGGGGTCCTAGGCCTCTCCAGTCTTGGGTGAGCTCTCCACCGTCTTGGAGGCGTCACCCTCGCCTAACTGGATTGAGTAACCGGCAGAAGCGGACGGTTCCAGCAGCCGCCCGCTGACTGGCACCGTCAGGCAAACTATGGTCGTCGCATGGCGAACCGCTACCAGTACACGGTGGTCGAGCTCCGCGAGCGCATGATGGGCGGCAAGATGTCCGGCGACAAGCTCGAGAAGGTGCTCAACGAGCATGCTGCCCAGGGCTGGCAACTCAAGGCGATCACCGCCGTCGAAGTTAAGGGCCGCGTCGGGCCGGGCGGGGTCGAAGGTATCCTCGTCACCTTTGAACGGCCGGTCGGCTGAGCTCACGAGCACACGGCACGAGCACGGTCGTCGTTGATCGTGACCCGGCTCCCCGGGTGCGCTGGGCCGATCGCGCCCACTGCTCACCGAAAGCCAGTCGATCTTGTTGCACCGGCGGACCGGCAATTCCATCGAGAATCCAAAACGTAACGGTTCGCCCACCTTCGGGTGGTGGATCAGCACCGATAAGCCCACCGGTTGGCGCAGTTCGGTCCGGGGTTGACGCCCACCTCCACTGCGTAAGCCGAGGAGCCTGACTATTCCGCCTGCCGTCCCGCTAAGCCTGGTTCTGCGGGCGCCCCAAAGTGGATCGGTTTGGAAGACGCCTTGGTTGGCCCTCTCGGGTTGTATAAACGAACGAGCCCGAGAGCTGTCATGCCTTGCGCCAGGACGTGACCCTCCGATTCACCAAGCGACGCCCTCGTCACCGATGCCAGGCTGGTACCGCCGATAGCTCGGGGACGGTTCCGCTTGTGGCGTATTGTCCGGGCGGCGTATGGCCAGGCTGCGGCCCGCGCGACCCGGGTGGGACGCCAGCACCCGGTCGGTGTAGATCCTGCGGCGGTGCTAAGCACCGGCGCCGCACACGACATGGCCCGATGTCATCGGAATGGCTGTAGCGCCGTGGGCGGGTTGTGACCTTGCGGTCAGTTGACGCGGCGAGCTACAACAGAGGCGGGTGGCTCCCGCGCGCTTCCGCGCGCGCCCGGTGGAGCGGATTTGTGCATGGATTATCGACTCGGAAGGGCGAACGTGGCCAAGCCGTTCGATCAGGTGGCGCGACTGCGTTGGTCAGTTAGGCTCACCCAGCGGCACTGGATCGGACGCATACTCGTCGCAATCATGACGGCGTCCCTTGTTCCGGCCACTGCGGGATGCGGATCACTTCTCGAGTCAACGCCCTCGGAGTCGCCGGATTCTCGGGTAGTTCGGAGCCAGGCCGCGGTGGATCAGTTTGTCGGGGGAGCCGATGCGCCGGGATGCTCCGCAGCCGTGGCCGAGCGCGGCGTGGTGGTCTGGCAAGGGTCACGGGGCCTGGCTGATCTAGATTCGCATGCTGCGATTACCTCGGCGACAAGTTTCAGCATCGGCTCGGTCTCCAAGCAGTTCATCGCCATTGGAGTGTTGCTTCTGGAGCAAGTAGGCCAGCTGTCGACGTCAGATCGACTCTCAGAGTATGTCCCTGGGATGCCCGCTTGGGCGGACCGTGTGACGTTGGCTCAATTGATCCATCATGCCAGTGGAATCCCGGAGTACATCGGAGCTTTTGGGCCGAAAGGCTGGCCAGAGGCGACTCTTACCAAGCAGGATGCGCTGGCCAAAATTTCCGCGGCGAAGAAACTGCGGTTTCCGCCTGGCACCAAATGGGAATATTCAAATTCCAACTACCTACTCCTCGGCGTGATCATCGAACGCGTCAGCGGCCAGTCGCTAGAGACCTTTCTTAGGGAGCAGATATTCGCCCCCCTTCAGCTTCACATGGTCGCCAGCCCGGGCCAGGAGATCACCGGCCGAGCACGCTCCTATACCCAACCCGGGTCCGCGTTCGAGAACGTGGAGGGGCATATCTACGCCTTGGGTCCAGGCGGAATCTGGTCGACATCGGCCGATCTGGTCAAGTGGGCCGACAACTACCGCACGGGCAGTGTCGGGGGGCCAGCACTGCTGACGCGGGTGTTAGATGGGTCGCAGGACACCGGTATCGAGTCCTCGCCATATCCCGGCGCTCGGTACGGTGCCGGGATCTTCATCCTGCCGGACAACAGGTTGGTTCACGGAGGTAACTTCGAGGGCTTTCAATCGAGTTTCATCGTCTCCCCGGACCGCCAATCCGCGGCAGC
>DATCXA010000264.1:0-11281 GCA_036566085.1 Propionibacteriaceae bacterium | reverse complement strand
GCGATCGCAGCTGCAGCCGCCGCGGGTGTTCCGCTGCAAGTGGGTTTCAACCGACGTTTCGGCGCTGATTTCGCGGGCGCACATCGCATTGTTGCGGAGGGCGGCATCGGAACCCCTCAACTGCTACGCTCCCTGACCCGTGACCCGGGCCTGTCGAACCCCGGCGCGGTGAGGCCGTGGGCGATCTTCCTGGAAACCCTCATTCACGACTTCGACACCCTGAACTGGCTCAATCCCGGTGCCCATGCCGTCAAGGTTTTCGCTGCAGCGGACGCCCTCATCGCGCCGGAGTTCAAGGCTGCCGGCCTACTCGACACCGCCGTTGTCACAATCATCTACGACAATGGTGCGATTGCGACAGCCGAAGCGAACTTCTCGGCCGCTTACGGCTATGACGTACGCGGTGAGGTCTTCGGATCCGCCGGCATGGTAACAGCAGGCGACGTTCGGTCGACGAACTTGCGACATTTCACAGCTGCTGGGCAGCAGGCCGACACGACTCGTTTGAATACCGATTTGTTTTCTCACGCCTACACTGACGAGCTGGCTGCGTTCGCGAATTGTGTCCGCACGGGCATCGTTTCTGCTGCCCGAGGTGAGGATGCGAGGGCGGCCTTGGCGATTGCCCTTGCCTGTGTCGAGTCGTATCAGACCGGCACAGTCGTCGACGTCACTCCGGAGACTCTCAGTGTCACTCGGAGACACTGAGTGCAGGGGCTGCGGGATCTTCGAACTCGATATCCTCGTAGAGATCCGGGGTCGGGGCGGCAGAGGACAATGCCGCTTCTGAGTCGCGCGACTCAGGACACTCGCTAACATAACCCCGACAGGTTGCAGGCCTATTCCGCGCCCTCTCATCCAGACATCTTCCCGGCATGTGCTGGCTCGTCGGGCGGCACTCCGTCGATCGTTGGGCGGCAGCCCACACCGCTAACTTGCCCCTTGAATCGATCCAAGAAGATTTGCTCGCCTTCCAGGTCCGTAGCGCCTTACAGCACGATCGTGCGGTGTTCGACCGCGCTCAGGCGTGCGGCATCCAGAACACGCAGAGTCTCGATGGCCTCGCTGGCAGGGACAGGCTGGGGTGTAGCGTGCTCAACAGCGTTTGCGAAGCGGTCGTAGAAGTCCGTGTAATCACCCTGCGCTGACGGCACGCGGGTCGCGCCTCCCGCAGCGTGCAGGGTTCCCCAGCGTTCGCCGCTTTCGTAGCCCCAGTTAGCACGGTCATCTTTGGGACGGTCACCGGCGAGGATCGCTCGGGCTTGGACGTCGGTGAAGCTGGAGACGTAGCTGCCCAATTCACCGACCACGCGCAGTTCGCGGCCGACGAGACGGTTCAGCTTCGTCGAAGAGAGGTGCGAGTGCGTTCCCCCAGCGTGTTCGACGGAGATCACGAACCCGGAGTCCGTGCGTCCGGTGGGCAGGTCGACCCAGTCCAGCTGTGCGGAGACGAAACGTGCTGGTCCGAACAGGTAGAGGGCCTGGTCGACGAGGTGACTTCCCAGGTCACGCAGGAGGCCCCCGCCGGGGCCGGCCTCAAGGCCGCCGGGCTGGTCAAGGTCGAAGCGGGAGTCAAAACGCCACACAGCACCGACGCTTCCGCTGTCGAGCACTCCGCGGAGGGTGACGATGTCGGTGTCCCAGCGCCGGTTGTGAAACACGCTCAACAGCACCCCGGCGTCGTTTGCTGCGGCCATGAGTTCGAGTCCTACCTCCGCCGAGGGCGCGAATGGCTTGTCGGCCACCACGTGCACGCCGCGGCTGATCGCCTCGAGCACGAGTTCGCGGTGCGTCTCGGGGGGTGTCGAGATCACGACTGCGTCGACGCCGGCGTCGATCAACTGCCCTAGGGACGAGTAGACCGTCGCGCCCGGGACCTCCTTGGCGACCAGTCCGGCCCTTTGCGGCGAATTGGTGACAACGCCGGTAAGTTCACAGGCCTCTGATGCCTGAATGAACGGGGTATGGAAATAGCGACCCCCCATGCCGTAACCTGCCACGCCGACGCGAATCGTCATAAGTCGAACTCTCTTGTGAATTGCGGTGCCTGTTGTGGGGTGACGGGGCGTGTGGCTGGCTGGACCCAGCCGATCAGACGCAAAGTAGGATCGCGTGAAGTTGCGCCGAGGACAGGACGCGGACTGTTCGCCGCGATCACTATGTGCTGATTCGTTCCCAATTCAATGCCCCTTCTTCAGACACGTGGAGCGAGCACCAGCAAGACTGGTAGTTTCGTGCTCTCCATCGTCGTCAGCCTGTCTTCGCTCTCGTCTCCGGGTACGCTCCGTCTTCCCGACCCTGAGGCCGCGATCAAGTCAGCCGGACGCCTCGATGAGTTCACGAATCTTCCCTAGCTGGTAACGGGATGTCTCGTCGGCGCTCTCGTCCTCGGCGAACACGTTCGAAACGATGATTGCGTCGTCACGATCGAGAAAGCCAGACTTGCTTAGCACGCCGAACAACTCGTTCCAGTCGACGTCACCATCACCGATGCGGAGGTGCTGGTGTACGCGCGCCTTGTCTCCCGGAGGGTTCGTGATGTAACGCAGCCCGTGGGAGCGACGGTGGTCGAAGCTGTCGGAGACGTACACCGCGCCAAGACTGTCGCCGACTTCAGGAATCAGCGTTGTAGCCCGGTCGCCGTAGTGGAAAGTATGTGAACTGACGTAGACCAAGCCGACGCTGCGCGAGTTCAAGCCGCGAATGACGCGCCAAGCATCGAGCGCGTCCTCAACGAAGTCGTCGGGATGCGGGTCGAAGTTCACGGTTATGCCCTCCGCCTCGACGAGGGGAAGCAACTCTTCCATCGATCGGTAGAAGGCGGCCTCGGATTCCTCGGGGAATTCAGGTCGTCCGCTGAACTCGCTGTTGATGATCTGCACTTCCAATTGCACAGCGAGAGCGATGATTCGCTTCCAATTGTGCACTGCGGCATCGCGCAGTGGCTCGTTTGGCGACGAGATGCGTTGCACAGGCAGCAGTGCCGGAATCGTGATACCTGCGTCGCTCACCCGTTTCTTTAGCGCCGTGACCAGGCCGTCGTCTGCCTTCGGGTAACGAAAGAATGGTGTGAAGTCGGCGTGCGGTGTCAGCTGAAGGTGGTCGTAACCAAGTCTTGCCGCGATATCTGGAAAATCGAGCAGTGCGTGATCCCGGTGATACGGCGTGGGGTCGAGGGCGATCTTTACCATCTGCAGGACTCCTTCTTGCTAGTTGGCGCCTACGCGTAAAATGCCGGCCGAGCCGGCGCGGCCACCGGCACAACTGCATCGGTCGTCAGTGCCGCGACTCCGGCCTGACAGGCCAGTGCGACAAGATAACCGTCCCACGCGCTGGGTCCGTCGATCGTGCCGATTCTTGCCGCATCGACCCAACGCTGCACTTCCGTGTCGTAAGCATCGTGGAAGCGCGTCTTGAAGCTCTGGTGTTCCTCGGTCGCGACCCGTCCGTCTTGCCATAGCTGGAGCCCCGCGGGCTGCCCGATGCGCGCAACCCCGCGCTCGAAGACGGCCTCAGTCGCGACCTGATAGCCGAACTGAATGCTCACATTCATCTCGACATCGACTAGCACACCGTTTTCGAGCCCGATCAGCACCAGAATCGGCTCTCCCAGATCATTCGGTGAGAGCGAATTACGACGCGGATGCTTGACCTCGACCGAGCGCACCCCTGAACCAGCCAGCCAGGGCGCGATGTCGAACTCGTGCACGACGGAGTCGGTGATGAGCATCTCCTGGGTGTAGCTTTCCGGCACATTCGGGTTGCGGTGCACACAACGCAACATGACGAGTTCGCCGGCCGTCCCCGATTCGATCAGTTGCCGAAGTCGCGCGTACTGTGTGTCGAAGCGGCGCATGAATCCAACCTGAATGTGCGGACGGTCGAGCTTTTGCTCGGCCTCGAGCACACGCAACGATGACTGCGGCTCCTGGGTCAACGGCTTCTCACAGAGAATCTCGAGCCCCGCATCAAGCGCGGGCAACAGTACTTGCTCATGGAACGCGCCCGGCGTGGCAATCAGCACCGCATCAAGCACTCCCTGCTCGATTGCATCCTCGATCCGGGTGAAAGATTGCGCCCCAGGCGCATGTTCGAGTGCAGCCGCGGCACGTCCGGCATCCGGCTCAATGATGGCGGAGACCGTTGCTCCGGTGACCCGTCGCGTCAGCCGCGTGACATGGTCTGATCCCATCATCCCGGCGCCGACAACGCCCACTCTCAGTTCGCCAAGTGTTGTCATATCGTTTTCTCCTTGTGTTCCGTAGAGCCGGTCAGCGCAGTCGCGCCAAATGGGTGCAGCCGAAAATGCTCTCACGCGTACGTTGTGCAATAGGGAACGGACGATCCAGCTCGCAGCCGGGCATGTCTTGTTCGACAATTGCGAAAATATCCGGGTCGATCGCGGAGACGGCCTCAATGATCGGGCCAAACTCTGGAACTCCGGTTGGTGGTTCGACCATGATGTCGATGGCCGCATCAGCAAACGGGACGTCGTTCTTCAGAACTTCCCAGACCAGTTCGGGGTCGACCTGTTTGAGGTGCAGGTAGCCGATCCGATCTGGATGCGCGTCGATGAGTGTGAGGTTGTCGCCGCCGTAGTACGCAAAGTGCCCGGTGTCCAAGCAGAGGTTGGTGTAGCGGGAGTCGGTCTCGGCGAGAAATCGTTCGATCTCGCGGTATGTGCCGACATGGCTGTCGGCGTGGCTGTGGAACTGCTGCTTCACACCGTATTCCTCAAGAAGCGCCCGCCCAAGGCGATCATGACCGACCGCGAGCTTCTTCCATTGCTCGTCGGTAAGGGTGCGCGACTCCAGTGCCTCGCCGGTCGCGTCGCTACGCCAGAGATCCGGGATAACGACAATGTGCACTGCTCCCATCGACTGCACGAGTCCAGCAACGTTGATAGCTTGATCCCACGCGCGCTGCCACTGGTCGTCTCCCTTGTGAAAGCCTGTGAAGACGGTGCCGCCGGAGAGTTCGAGGTCGCGGGCGGCCAGTTCATCCTGCAGGCGGTGCGGGTCGGTCGGAAGGTACCCATACGGTCCCAGTTCGATGAAGTGATAACCGGCAGCCTGTGCCTCGTTGAGGAATCGCTGCCACGGAATTTGCCGAGGGTGTTCGGGGAACCACACTCCCCATGAGTCAGGGGCCGTACCGATGCGCAAACCCGGATTGATCTCATTCACTGTATTCGGCTCGGTTACGATTGCACTGTCATTCATTGGTTGTTGGTTGCCCTTGTCGGTCTCGTCGAATGTCGCCATGTACGTGATTCTGCGAGTCAGCCAAGCAGTGGTCGCTGACGCTTACGTTGGGTTTCGTATTCAGCTCGCGCATTCTGAGTGCTCGGCAACTCGGACGTCTCTGCCACAGGAACATCCCACCAGCCGCCACCGTCAGGCCCGTAAAGCAGTGGGTCACTGTTGATGTGGATGAGCGTCGACGAATCGGATGCCTTCGCAGCTGCGACCGCTGCTCTCAGGTCGTTGATGGCAGCTGGACCCGGCAGAATCTCGGTTACCTCGATGCCATAGCTGCGTGCATTCGCGGCTAGGTCAACGGGCAACAATTGCTCGCCCTGGAAGTTGCGTTCCTCGGAGTCGTATGCACGGTACTTCGTGCCGAATCGTTCTGACCCGATCGTCTCCGACAGATGCCCGATCGATGCATATCCCTGATTCTGAACGAGCACCACGATTATCTTGATTCCTTCAGCAACCGCAGTAACCAACTCGGTGTGCAGCATAAGGTAAGAGCCGTCACCGACCATGACAATCACATCTCGACTGTCGCCGAGCGCCTCCGCGCCGCGTTTGACGCCGAGGCCCCCCGCGATCTCGTAGCCCATGCACGAGAAGGCGTATTCGACGTGATAGCCGAGCGCATCTCGTACCCGCCAGAGCTTGTGCAGATCTCCGGGAAGTGATCCGGCCGCTTGCACGATGACATCCGTCGGATCAGTAGCGGAGTGTACGGCGCCTATTATCTCGGCCTGACCGGGCATTGCATCGCCGGTCGGCACGAACGATGCGTCCACGACGGCATCCCACTCCTCCTTCTCCTTTCGGATGCGCGTAGCGTATTCTGCTGACACCCGGAATCCGGCTAGTTCACGGGTGAGGGCTTCAAGGCTCTCGCGGGCGTCGGCGATCACCGCCAGCTGCGAGCCGTGTTTGTAGGCGTCGAACGATGCAACGTTGATATTCACGAACTTGACGTGTTCGTTGCGGAACACTGATCGGCTTCCAGTAGTGAAATCGCTATACCGTGTACCGATGCCGATCACGACATCGGCCTCCTCTGCGAGGCGATTTGCTGCAGTGGTGCCGGTCGAACCAACACCACCGAGATACTGCGGATGATCCCAGGCAAGCGACCCACCGCCAGCCTGCGAGGTCCCCACTGGGATACCCGTAGCCTCGACGAACTGCTTCAGAGCCCCCTCCGCACCGGAGTAGATGACGCCGCCGCCCGCCACTATGAATGGGTTCTTAGCACCATGAATTACCGCGATGGCCCGTTTCACGGGGCCCCTCTCGGGCACAGGACGGCGGATGTGCCACTCGCGCTCCGCGAGAAACTCGAGAGGAACGTCAAGCGCTTCCGTCTGAACATCCTCAGGCAAAGCGATCGTGACGGCGCCAGTCTCTACCGGGTCGGTCAGCACGCGCATGGCCGCTAGCGCGATGGAGTAAAGCTGCTCTGGTCGCTGCACCCGATCGAAGAAGCGCGAAAGCGGTCGGAAGGCATCTGTCACCTGAATTCCGCTGTCGTGGGGCTGCTCGAGTTGCTGCAAAACGGGATCAGCGACACGGGTGGCAAACGCGTCGCTCGGCAACAGCAGGGCAGGCATCCTGTTCGCCGTCGCGAGAGCGGCGCCCGTGAGCATGTTGGCAGCCCCCGGACCGACGGATGCGGTGCTCGCGAACGTAGCCCGCCTGCGGTGCATCCTGGCGTAGCCCACCGACTGATGCACCATCGCCTGCTCGTTACGCGCCTGGTGATACGGCATCCGGTCGGGGTCAATGACATTGAGTTGCTTGAGTGCCTGGCCGATACCGGCCAGATTACCGTGGCCGAAAATACCGAAGACGCCGGGGATCGTGCGCTCGCGCACCTCACCGTCGATCGTCCACTGTCGGCTCAGAAATTCGATCAAAGCCTGGGCAACCGTCATCCGTTTCGTAGTCATGCGTTCGTATCCTTTCCAGCGGTGTACAGCAAGCGCGGGTCGATCGATTGGCTCACCCATTGCCGACGAATCCACGCCTGGGCGGGCTCATTGCTGATCTTCCATACCCGGCCGGATCCCGGACCGGCCTTGACGTTGAGATAGTCGAGGTCGTAGCCCGGCGCTGCGGCTGCCGGCCCAAGGTAACCGAACACCCCAATGCGATATCGCCCCGTGCGCACAATGGCATCGGTCTGAGTCTCCCCGGCTGCAGACGAATACGTGCCGAACATGCAGAACGGATTAGCATCCGGCGGAGCCGACGCCTCCCGTATTGCGGCAGCCTCGCTGCGGGCAAAGGAGCCTCGCGGAAAGACCCATTCGTTATGCACGACCATTGTGCTGCGATTTCCGTTCGATCAGTCTCGATAGGGATCAGGCGTTTTCGGGGAATCCCAGGTTGATGCCGCCGTGCGTGGCCGGGTCGAGCCAACGCGAGGTGATCGCCTTTTGTTGGGTGAAAAAATCGAATCCTTGAATGCCGTAGGCCTTCGAGCTGCCGAACAGCGAATCCTTCCATCCGCCGAACGAGTGATATGCAACGGGAACCGGAATGGGCACGTTGATTCCGATCATGCCAACTTGCACCTCGTGCTGGAACCTGCGGGCGGCGCCTCCGTCGTTTGTGAAGATCGCCGTGCCGTTGCCGAACTGCCCCGAGTTGATGAGGTCGAGACCCTCTCGGAACGTCTTTACGCGCACGATCGAGAGCACCGGTCCGAAAATCTCCTCAAGGTAGGCACGCGACGAGGTGGGCACGTTGTCGATGAGGGTCGGACCGAGCCAGAACCCATTCGGGTCGCCGTCGAACTTGCACTCGCGCCCGTCTACGACGACCGTCGCACCATCCGCAGCGGCAACATCGATGTACGAGGCGACCCGATCGCGGTGTTGTGCGGTCACGAGCGGACCCATATCTGGGTTGCTCCGTCCGTCGCCTACTCGCAGCTTGGCAATGCGATTTGTGATCTTCTCAATGAGCTCGTCTGCCACAGGATCGACGGCAATCACAATCGACTGGGCCATGCACCGCTCCCCCGCAGAACCAAATCCGGAGTTGATTGCCTGGTCCGCCACGAGATCCAGATCCGCATCTGGAAGTACGAGCATGTGGTTGTTGGCACCTCCAAGCGCTTGCACGCGCTTGCCTGACCTGGCGGCACTTTCATAGACGTACTTGGCGATCGGCGTCGAGCCTACGAACGAGATCGACTTCACATCGGGATGGGTCAGAAGCCCGTCAACGGCCAGCTTGTCCCCCTGGAGAACGTTGAAAACGCCGTCCGGCAACCCCGCCTCTTTCCACAACTCTGCCATCCACACGGCCGCAGAAGGGTCCTTCTCGCTCGGCTTAAGTACGACGGTGTTGCCGACGGCGATCGCTATCGGGAAGAACCAAAGCGGGACCATGGCCGGGAAGTTAAACGGGCTGATAATTCCGACGACACCTAGTGGCTGTTTAACCGAGTACACATCCACACCGGTCGAGACGTTTTCGGAGAAGTCGCCCTTGATGAGGTGGGGAAACCCGCAGGCCAGCTCGACGACCTCGAGTCCGCGTTGTATCTCGCCAACAGCATCAGAGAGCACTTTCCCGTGCTCACTCGTGATGATCGCGGCGAGTTCTTCCTTCCGGGCCACGAGCAGCTCCCGAAATCGAAAGATCACGGTTTGCCTTTTCGCGATCGAAAGTTCGCTCCAGGCTGGGAAAGCTGCCGACGCAGCTGCAATAGCCGACTCAACATCGTGCTCGTCGGCAAGGGCGAGTTGTTTCGTCTGCACTCCGAGCGCCGGGTCATAAACAGGCGCGGTTCGTCCACTTGACGAGGAGCAATGCGCCCCGGCGATCCAGTGGTTGATGACGGGCAATTGCGTTGTGATGCTCATGTTTTTCCTTAGATTTGGCGTTTATCTACGTTTTAGTTCAGCCGTGGACCAGCGCGGCAGCGGTATCGACGGCTCCTGCGACATCGCCATCCTCCGGGTAGAGCAAGGTGCGACCGACCACGAGCCCGTGCACGCCAGGCAATGCCAGGGCACGACCCCATGACGCGTAGGTCTTAGCCACATCTCCGTTGTGATCGCCACCGAGCAAGAGCGTCGGAAGCGTCGCCGCTTCTACTACACGGCCCATCTCCGGGATAACCGGTAGCTTGAGCCACGAGTATGCGGAACTGGCTCCAAGACCCGACGCGATGGCAATCGAGGTGATCACAGCTTCAGCACTGAGATCGTTTGCTATGCGACCGTTCACTCGGCGACTCATGAAAGGCTCTATCATGAGCGGCAGCGCCGCCTGCGCTGATTGCGTCACGACGCGCGCCGTGGCCTCAAGTGTGTCCGCCGTCGCACGGTCATCTAGGCCGATCCGAACAAGCAGTTTCGCCATGTCAAGCTTCGAGCGCACCATGGAGTCGACGTCATATGCAGTGTAGCGATCGTCGATTTCAAACACGGCGCCGCTTAGTCCACCGCGGTTCATAGAACCCACTGCAATCTTGCCGTCGAGGATGCCGAGAATGGCGAGATCTTCGAGGATGTCCGGCGTGCCAAGCACCCCGTCGACGCCCGGCTGGGAAAGTGCTAGGGCGAGCCGCTGAAGCAGCTCATACCGACTTGCCATCGCCATCGAATCGGTTCCCACCCCGAGCGCACCCCGAGCAGGATGATCGGCCGCAATGATAAGAAGCCCACCATCGCCCACAAGCAGCGGGCGACGAGTGCGCGAATCCAAAATGCTGGCAATCGATCCCGGATCCGAGGCGCGAACTTGCCGAATTCGCGCAAAGTCTGCTGTCGTCAGCGGACCAGTCACCTCGGCAACGTTTTTATGCACAGACATGGTCGAACTCCTCCAGCGCATCTTCGACCTCGACCGAGGACGGCATCGCGGTGGAGCGCTCGGCTCGGATGGCTACGACGCCCTCAAGACCGACCTCTTCTTGCAATGGGTAGATATCAATACCGACCCGCCCAACCATGACCAGGTCGAACTGCGCTTCGCCTGCTTCTGTCGTCATACGGTGCTGCACAACCTTTGCTTGATGAGAACGTTTCTGCCCGACCGGACTGCAACCAACACAGTACTGCAATCATAGTCACTTTGTAAGGACATATAGACATCCCCATCTAGATCTCAAGTTACGTCGGAGTCAGCACCGACTCCTGCTTCGGCAGCAAGAGAAGGACGTGGTATCCCGGATCCGGTTGAGGTCGAGGATGCCGTGCTCAATCCCGGTCAAGCACACCTGGGAGAGGACACTGCGCACTTGCGCGCGGGGGGACATGGACTCGTTCCCACGGATGCGTTGAAGGATCCGGTTGCAGCGCAGAACGGTCATGTCGGCCAGGAGCAGTTCACCGCATGCGGGGACGACGACGTTGGCGACGCTCGATTCGTAGGCCTCAACCGTGGACGCTTCCACGGTGCCCGAATGCCGTTTTTCGTCCAGGAAGACGGCACAGTCCTACGCCATTGTGGATTTCCCGTCAACGTCGCGGGATCTGTACCGGACCGGATCTTGTCGGCTTGTTCGACCAGAGCGCTGCGCGCGTCCTCACTCGTCCCCCAACGACCTTGAGACAAGGCAACCGCCCGGACTCATCGCACATCCGCGCGTTCGCCTGGAATCCTCCGTGGGTCAACTCGACGATGCGAATCGTCCCGATCTCGCCCGCGTGCAGTCTCGGCCTAGGCATGGGAGTCCAGGACCTTGAACGAGGCCAAGACCTCTTCGTGAAGGTATCGGACATGTTACCAACCCGTCGCCACGGTGGCCCGACCCGATTCTGCCTCCACTCCTCGAGAGTGCGCGGCGGCACCAGCAGCAGGTCGGCGACCTGCTGCTGGGTCATGATCTGCAGGTCCGGGTCGTCCATGCCCAGTAGGTGCGCGTGCCCTGCCCGTAGCCAGAGACGGCGACCGGGGCTAACACGCGGCGATCGCACCCGGCCGGCCGAAAGGTGCCCTCGTGGACCGTTTTTGGCACCCAAAGTGGCACTTCGCGGCCGTGTTGCGTCTTCTATAGACACGTGAACCCCTGGTTTCCC